>NZ_JAOWRF010000355.1 GCF_025753815.1 Plectonema radiosum NIES-515
CTCCCCCAAACAAAGGACGAAAATGATTACCATCATGTGCTAGGGGAATTGGCGTAATTTTGCTCGCGGGAATTTGACAAAACTTAATAATGTCGTTTGCTGTAGCCTGAGAATTGCAGATAACGTGTTGTGCTTGGGCAACGACTTGGGGAATATAGTAGCGATGATAAGGCAACAAAGGTGAAAAGCGTTTGGGAAAGCGCAACGGGATAAAGTCGTGAACCATCACAACAAATCGACAGTTAGAAAATAAAGGTGCTTCCGGCAGAGGAGAAAATAAAAGCTGAGATTTTAGCTTTTTATAGATTTGTGGCAGTTGAAATTGTGTCCAAATTAAGCGATTTAAATGCCCTTTTGTGCCTTGATCCGGAGTCAGATTATCTGGTACTGGATAGCAATTAAATTCAGAATAATTTTGAGCCGTTAATAAAGTTGGGTTAAGAGCTTTTAAATAGGGAAAAAGATTTGTGGCATAGTTACTTATGCCTGTGGGTTTGGAAAAAATAATCGATAAGTTAACTAATATATTGCTCATTTATTCAAACTTAACTCGTTCATAAATCTGACGGTGAGGAATTTTACACTTGACTGAAACTAAGTTCAAAATTCCATCTTCAATATCAGATTCGGTGAGTAGCCAGTTACCCTCTGGAGTTTTGCTAAAGTGTTCGATATGTACTTGATATTGGTCTATCAAAATATATTCTTGAAATTGGCTAATTGAACGGTAGAAAGTGAATTTATTACCTCTATCGCGGCTACTTGTAGATTTGGATAAAACCTCAAATATAATACAAGGATTAACTACAGTATCGGTGCGTCGTTCTTGAAAAACGGGTTCGTCTTTGATAATTAAAATATCTGGGTAGGTGTATTCGTTATAGCGAGGAATCCACAAGCGTAAGTCACTTGTAAAAACTTCATATGGTTGTCCTTGCACGGCAAGTTCTGTTAGTCTGCTTACATTGCGGACAATGCGGTTATGATTAATTGAGCCTCCTGTCATAGTAACAATTTCTCCATTACGGTATTCGTTGCGGTACTCGGTAGTTTCCTCTAGGGCAAAGTACTCCTCAATTGAGTAGTGACGGGGTGGGGTTTCTACAACCATAGCGATCGCCTGTAACTTAATAAGTGAGTAAGATAATTTTAGCCTAGCATTCTTGAGAAAGTTTCAAAATCTTATCGTTGCCAATAATTTAACATCCCGTAAAATTTACCCAATCCTATCTGAGGTTTGACAAACATTAATAATATGGCATAACAAATTAACCGAATTAATCTCAAGATAAAAACTAACTGATTTGTATGTTTTTCTAAAGTAAATAAATAACTGTATGTACTATGTTTGGTTTTCAGAAAAGCATTTCTATTAGTAATTGAGGAAGGCTGATGCAATACACCAAACTGCTTTGTTATGGCAATCAAATATCCTTCATTTGCGTAACGTCTGCAAAATTCAAAATCTTCATAATAAAGAAAATAAGCAGGGTCAAATAACGGACATTCGCGAAAGTTAGCAAGATTGATTATTAAACTACAGCCGGAAACCCAATCACAAGCTACATACTCGGCATCAGTATTTGTTAACATATCTTGATTTAGAATTGAGCCAGTTGTGCGAATAAAGCGACCCCCAGCAAACCAGACTTCACCTGTGGGAGTATGAATAATTGTGCCGAGAATTGAAATTTCTGGATGTAACTTAAAAAATCGGTTAATATCTAAAGTATTTTCTGGTAGATAGGCATCTGGATTAATTATCCAGGCGATCGCCTGAATATCCTGAGTGTAAATCCATGTAATTCCTAAGTTGCAAGCATTGCCAAAACCGAGATTACTCCCAGCATCAATAATCATAACTGATTCACTCTGAAGATTATGAATAGAATCATCTTCAGGTGAGTTATTAATGATAACTGTTTTGTACTGAGTATTTGTCCAAGACAGAGAATTGATTAATTGAGCAACAAGATTCGTAGAGTAATAATTAACTGTTAAAAAATAAATCACGTCAGTTCAATTTGACAGTCATCTCCAATCATAAATCGTAAAGCTTTCGGGCGACGGGGTGCAATTGTTAACTGTGCGCGTTGCCCTATTACACTATCAATAATACGTTGATGAATACCGACTATTTTTGCTTTTTCTAAAACAACGCTATGTTCTAAATCGGTATCGATTAATATCACATTATCAGCAATGCTACTGTAAGGACCGATGAAGCAGTTTTCTAAATGACAATCGTTACCAATCACTACCGGACCGCGAATTGTGCAATTAATTACTGTAGACCTTTCACCAATTTGCACTCGTCCAATAATCTGACTTTCGGAATCCACCATACCTAAAATTGATTTTGTCAGATAGGTGTCAAGAATCAGACGATTAGCTTCTAGTAAGTCATCTTTTTTGCCAGTATCTAACCACCAGCCTTCAAGTTGACAGGCTATAACTTGCTTTTTCCGGTCAATTAAGCATTGAATAGCGTCGGTGATTTCTAGTTCACCTCTGGTGGAAGGTTCGATGTTAGCGATCGCCTCATGAATGATATGAGAAAAGAAATAAACTCCAACTAATGCCAAATTAGAAGGGGGAATTTTCGGTTTCTCAATCAATTGCAACACCCGTCCGGTGTCATCTACCTTTGCTACCCCAAAGGCACTAGGATTGGCAACTGGACGCAGGAGAATCAACGCGTCTTGGGGTTGTTGGGTAAATTTCTTCAAAAAGTAACTCAAATCGCCTTGTTGAATCACATTATCGCCCAAGTACATGACAAACGGGGAATCTCCTAAGAAAGGACGAGCGACTTGCACTGCATGAGCAAGTCCTGCTGGCTTATCTTGTAAGATGTAGGTGATATTAGCTCCGAAACGTTCTCCATTTCCTGTTTTTGCCTGAACTTCTGCCCCTGTTTCCGGGCTGATGATGATACCAATATCAGTAATACCGGCAGTTACCATTTCTTCAATTCCATACCACAAAATTGGTTTATTGGCAACTGGTACGAGTTGTTTCGCACCGGTGTAGGTAAGGGGGCGCAAGCGTGTACCTTTACCACCAGAGAGAATTAGTGCTTTCATAAGGGTTAAAAGGCGCGTGGTTAGTGGATAGTAGATAGTGGTTTTTGTTCAACTAACAATAGTGTTACAGCAGATTGCACCAATATCAAATACACGTAGAGACGATTCTGTGCTACGTCTCTACAAAGAGAGGGGTTTTATATATGTACGAACTAAAGTTGTTAGTGGTTTTTGTTCAACTATCAACCAACAAATATCAACTATCAACTATCAACTAACTCCTTTAACATTTTCCGGAGTCTTTGTCGCCAATGGGGGGGATAAGTTCCGAGGACTGCGGATATTTTCTCACAAGCAAGGACGGAATAGGCGGGGCGACAAGCTGGTGTGGGATATTCGGGAGTGGTGATGGGGACAACTCGTTGCATTTTCAGGGGGAAGCCTAGTTGCTGGGCTTCTTCAAAGATAGCAACGGCGAAGTCGTACCAGCTAGCAACACCGCTGTTTGTGTAGTGATAGATGCCAGTAATTTTGGTGGTAGTTCTATTTTGAATTAGAGAGGCGATCGCACTGGCTATATCTTTTGCCCAAGTGGGGCTACCAATTTGATCGGCAACAACGCGGATTTCTTCTTTTTCTGCACCCAATCGCAGCATAGTTTTGACAAAGTTACTTTTGCCATATGTTCCATAAACCCAAGCAGTGCGAAGAATCAGGTAATCGTTGCAAGTATTTTGAATCGCTTCTTCTCCTGCAAGTTTAGTTTTACCGTAGACACTCAAGGGATTAGTTGCGCTACTTTCTTGGTAGGGGCTGCAAGATGAGCCATTAAAGACGTAATCGGTGGAAATATGAATTAAAAAAGCTCCTAGTTTTTGGCTTTCTTCGGCGATAATCAGAGGTGCTGTTGCATTGATAATTTTTGCTAGTTCTGGTTCGCTTTCGGCTTTGTCAACAGCGGTGTAAGCAGCAGCGTTGATGATGATTTGTGGTTTATTTAAATCAATGACTTTGCGGAGAATATCCCCTTGGGTAAGGTCTACGGTAGGGCGTGCAACTGTAATTATATTGCCGTCTGGGGCGAGAATTGTTTCTAGTTCTTTGCCCAGTTGACCATTATTGCCGATCAGCAAAATTGATTGACTCATTTTATTAGCTATAAATCTGGCGGTTGGGTCAAAACCCCATTAAAAGCTTAATCCTAACCATAGCATTAGGCACAAGTTTTTTAGAGTTCACCACTTCCATTATCTGAATCCAGAAAGCCAATTTCGAGAGCTTTAAAGACTTATCTTTTTATACTACCAGAGAAATTATTATGATAAATTCTACTTATTGAAAATGACACATTAAATCAGTATTTGCTGCTGGTTAATTTTTTTTGGGGATCGCTTACTCCGTCTAATTTTTGGGAAATTTTAGACTTTTCGCTGATTTTGGGCGATCGCGCAATCATTAATACCGGGCTTCCGAATTTATATCTAATGACAGATACAAGTTTTGGTGTGGTCACTCTGATACAATGGCTACGTGTGTTCCCAGAAAAATTAAGTGTACTTATAATCCTAAAACTTGTCTTTTTTTAGGGTTATAAGTCCTATGGCATAGGGAATACTAACTCTCAAAAAAAGTAGACACTAATAAGTCAAACTTACCTATGCCCCAAAATTTACAAAACTTGTTCGACGCGAATTTTTATCGCGCCGCAAATTCTGATTTGCGTGGGTTAAATGACGCCCAAGCATTATCACATTTTCAACAATTTGGTCTGAATGAGAACCGTTCGTTTTCTCCATTGGTAGATATAAACTTCTATCGTGCAAGCAATAGTGACTTGGCTAGCTTCAGCAATAAACAAGCATTTGAACATCTACAACAATACGGTGTAGCTGAAGGACGCAAATTTTCACCGTTGTTAGATCTCAATTTTTATCTTGCTAATAACCCTGATGTAGCTCAATTTTATAAAGGAAGTAGAGAGGATGCATTAAGTCACTTTGAAACTTATGGACTGAATGAAGGACGCAAGTTTTCCCTTACATTGGACATCAATTACTATCGAAATGCTAACTCCGATTTAGCGGGAATAAATCTAAATAATCAGGAACTTCTCAAACATTTTGCACTTTTTGGAAAAAATGAGGGACGTGCATCATCAGAGACTTACAATGCAAAGTTTTATGTGTCTAATAATTCGGATTTAGCAAAATTTAGCTACTATCAAGGATTGCAACACTTTGTTTCTTATGGCTTGCGCGAGGGTCGTAATGCTAGCGACTATATCAAGAGCGATCGCGTCGGTAATACAATGAATGACGCTCGCAATATAGCTATAGACTCTCAGCAAGTAACCTTTAGAGACTCTGTTGGTAATGCTGACAAGAATGACTTTTATAGCGTTAATTTCAGTCAAACCACCAACTTCAAAATAGCAGTGAATGGTCTGGTGAGTAATGCAGATGTGGAGCTACTCAATAGCAATGGGGAAGCAATAAGTCGTGGAAGTAATGTTGGTAATGCCAGTGAATTGTTGAATGTCAGCAACTTACAGGCTGGTAATTACTACATCCGGGTTTACCAAAGTGCGGACAACACTAATTACAATTTGAGCCTGTCTGCAACACCTGCAATTACATCTACATCTATCACGCTTCAGTCTCCCAACCCGCCATCATCTGGCAATTCTTTTATAAATCGCGTTTTGGAGTTGACGAATGCTCAACGTTTGCAAGCTGGTTTGCAGCCATTAACATTGAATAGTAAGTTGAATAATTCGGCTCAAGCGCATAGTGAAGACATGGCACTTCATGACTTCTTTAACCATAAGGGTTCAAACGGTTCTTCAATGGGCGATCGCGCTAAAGCATCGGGCTATCAATTCTCTCGACTTGGGGAAAATATTGCCGCAGGCTACGCTACACCTGAAGATGTTGTTCAAGGATGGCTTAACAGTCCAGGACATCGCGCTAACATTCTTAATCCTAGTTATCGAGAAATCGGCATTGGTTACTATTACCTGGCAAACGACACGGGTAATGTCAATCAAAACTACTACTGGACGCAAGATTTTGGTGTAATTTCTAGTTGATATAGTCAAAGACTCAAATCCCCCACTTTTCTCTCGAAGTCGGGGATCTTGTTTCTCACAATCAATTATGGCGATCGCCTTATTCGCTAGTATCGGTATTTTATGCTTGGGGTATAAGTAGCTCTAGGGTAGGAAAATAAGTTTGATAACCATTAGACATCTCCGGAAATGAACTATGCGTTCTCCGAAATCCTTGTAGAGACTATTCTGTGCTACGTCTCTACGTATGAATCTGGAGATGTCTATTGACATCTCTAGTTAAAAGAATCATATCTGCTATTACAGCATGACCGCCAATATAAAAATCTGGTCAAGGAGCAATTAATTTATCACGTTTGGCTAAAGCGTGAAAGCTTACTGAGGGATAACCGCTCCCATGCTCCCTTTGAAGTAAGAAGTAAAGTCTAGCTTTGTCTAGGTTTTATATAGCAGAATAGACAAACGTCGTGGAAAAGAATGTAGAGACTTCGGACCATCGCGTCTCTTGGGGTTTGGTTGACGCATATTTAATTTTCGCAGAGGTCTAATGTTTATTTCCTCATTTCATTCATAGCAGCTTAGTTTTTATGGAAACAGATCAGCCGTTTTGAAAGTTTTACCCGCTTGGTCTTTAGCAGATAAAATTGGTGGTGCGACAAGATGCCAATCTATGGCTAAATCTGGATCGTTCCAGAGAATACAGCGATCGCCTTGAAAATTATAGTAATCTGTAGTTTTGTAAAGAACTTCGGCAACTTCCGAAAGCACAACAAAGCCGTGAGCAAAGCCTGGGGGTATCCAAAGTTGACGTTTATTTTCGGCACTGAGTTCGTAACCAACCCATTGACCAAAAGTGGGGGAACTTTTGCGGATATCTACGGCAACATCAAAGATACTGCCAACAACTGTACGCACTAATTTACCTTGCGGTTGTATTATTTGGTAATGTAAGCCGCGTAAAACGTTTTGCTTAGACAACGATTGATTGTCTTGGACAAAGTTTAAGTTTATACCTGTTTTATCTGTAAATTTTTGCTGATTGTAGGATTCAAAAAAGAAACCGCGATCGTCTTGGAATATTTGAGGTTCTATCAAAAGGATGTCGGGGATTTGAGTGTGGATAATATTCACAGTAGTTTACTCTTGTTGGTTGGGGCTAATTCTACTTAGTTTTTACCTCTGCGGCTAACCAAGAACCATAACTGTGGCTGATTTCTGCTATCCACAGTGATTCTTCAGCACTAGGTTGTCCTAATACTCCTCCAAAGTGCCATCCTTGTTCGTAGCGACTCAACATTTGTGCTGGAGTTAATTGTTTGATGTCAGCAGTTTGGCAGCAGATAGCTTTGAGAAAGGGAAGTTCTATGGACATGACTACTGATTTTTTCAAAGATAAATTTTTTCGCCAAAAGCTATATTAATTACTCGAAAAAATTTTAATTTTACATAATTATATTTACCAAATTTTACCTAACCTACCTATTAAACCGTGACACGTACCTAGTATACAAGCCCATGTTTTTAGAGCTTTATGTTCAGAATCATACAGCCAAATCAAAACAATACTGTAAATCATATATTTCATCCGTCGCATACAGCTTGTTAAGGAATACCATCTTTGGGCGTAGCGAATACTTAAATAAGTATGATTGCGGCAAATGTAGTAATGGCGTAGAGCAGAATATTTTTGTACTGTAAGTTCTCTGGAAAAAAACTTAGCTTTGATAGGATTACCGAAGTTATGGTGCATAATAGCATCAGGAACGATTAGATTATGAAAACCTTTCTGCACAAGCCGCAATCCATAGTCTAGGTCAACACCATCAATAAATAATTCTGCAATAGGAGGAGAAATAGTTTTAGCGGCTCTAATAGAAATGAGAGAGCCTGAAGTGATAGGAGAATCGCATTCATAAGGCTGTACTTCGTTAGACGCTTTGCAACCAACGAAGCGATCGCGCTGAAATATTGCGCCTTCAATAATTTGATTATTTCTCAAATCAACAGCCGTCGGAGCAATAATTCCAATTAAATAATTATCTTTTTGATGATTTTTGTAAATTGATAAAAGCTTAATTAAACACTCGGTTTCTATTATACTGTCTTGATCAAAAGCCCATAAAAAATCATAATCTTGTTCTATAGCCCAGGTAATTGCCCAGCTTAGACCTAGGGCAATACCTATATTTTCTGGACAATATTTAATAATTGCATTGTTTCCATCTAAACCTGATATAGGTTTTTGATGAGAGTTATCTACAATTAAAATTTTTTGAACTGGAAAAGACTGGCTATTAATGGCTTCAACACATAGCCTAACTGCTTCTGGATCTTCATAAGCAGTTATGTAAGCAGCTACATTATAATTTTCTGTAAAGGAGAGATTTTGCATGTTGGCAATCATTTCCTTTCCTTTTTCAGTTCATGATTGAAAGAATAGCATCTCGCCAGTTTTGGGCACAATGCTTCAGAGTTCTGCTTGAAAGGACATATTCTTCAGCCTGTGTAGCTAATTTTTGCCGTAGGGTATCGTCGTCAACCAGCAAGGTTTCAAAGGCTTCCTCCCAGGCTTGTGGATTGTTGGAGGCTAAATATCCCGTTTCTAAATGGCGAACAGTTTTTTCATAGGGTGTCACCTTACTGTATATACCAGGTATACCTAAAATACTATAGTCAAGGAATTTAATATCTGACTTACAACGGGTAAAAATATTGTCTTCTAATGGAGCGATCGCTAGATCCCACTGGACGCTTTGAGCCATCCAACGCATAAAATCTGGATATTCGCCATTTTTGTCAATATTTAACACCTTGATTGGTAAACCGTTAAATGCCTCTATTATTGTTGGATCGCCTATGCCTCCGATCAATTGCAGTTCTACAGTATCCAGATGTTTTCCTAGGGTTTGACGCAAGGCTTGTAGGATCATCATCAAGTCAGCATCATGAGTGTATGTGCCCATATAGCCAATTACCTTGGGTTTGTTTGCAGTGCCAGACTTTGGAGGTTCTAGCCTGTCTTCAAGGAGACGTTCATCTAAAGCATTCGGCACTACAATAATGTTGTTGTTAAACCGATTTAAACGATCCTTCAGGCAATCAGTTGAAACAATGATGCCATCTGCCTCTCTAGCAAAATAGCGCACTGCCATGAGTTGTTCTGTTGTGAATTGATATCGGTTCGGTTCTTCTGGCTTGAGGTCTAGAAGATTGTCATCTATTGTGTAAATTAGGCAGGCTTTGTCTTTTCGCACTTGTTCAACCAAATCTTCTGCCAATTTAAGCGATACGTTTGGTTTCCACATCCTTTCAACAATCACAACATCAGCGCTGCTGTATATTGTGCTATGACTAAGAATGAAAGCTTCTGCATTGCTTTGGTGAGTTAGTGGCAGCAGCAAACGAATATGGGAAGAACCGTGAGGATGCATATTCGCGCTGTGTTCAAAGAGGACGTGAACTTTTAGCATTATTGGTATTTCAATTTCATTAACCCGGAAAGATCGCATTCAGGATGTTGTACGCTGCCTTTTCTGGAAAATACTGGCAAATATCAGCGATCGCCTGCCGCTGCAACCCACACCGAAGCTGCTCATCGATTACTAAGCGCTTCAAGGCATTTAAGCAATCTTTGCGTGAGCTAGTGTTTACAATCAGGCTGTTTTCATTGTCCTTGGCAAAACTTCCTGCGCCACCTTTGTGAGGCACTATCACTGCAACCCCACAAGCCATTGCTTCCATTGCAGTCAAACCCATAGCTTGAAAAGTTGAGAAATCAACAAAGATATCGATTTCATTGAGGAGAAATGCAATTTGCGGTTGAGTTAAAATTCCAGCATTGCGCCACTCAAAGTCACGGGGGAGCGCTTGAAAATCAGGATCTTCTGACTCACAGCCAAAAAGTATGATTTCTATAGCATCTCCATAAACCCGATAGATTTCCCGCAAAATCTCCATAGTTAGCTTAGGATTGCGGCGGGGACTGCTGGGACGAATCATGGCAGCGATTCGCAATCGTCTGTTCGGCTCCTCAGAATTTTGCCGCCGACGAGGACGATACAAATCTATATTGACACTTGGTTCGACAACAGAACACTCGACTCCAATCTGCTGTTTCACTACATCACGATTCCACTCGGTCTTAGTGATCCGCACTAGATCGGGATAGCGAGTATATGAATACCAAGCCGTTTTAAATCCCTCAGAATTGTTTGGAAAGAAATACGGCTCAAAATCTTGGATGTAGTATCCCCTGACTGGAAGGCTCTCATCTGGAGTCAGCGGTTTGAGCCAATCAACAGATTTATATAAAGTAGCGATCGCTGCGTCAGACTTTGCCAATAATCCAGAAATTTCATATTCTTTTTCTACATAGATAACCGGGATATTATTCTTCGGGTAGCTGTGCTCAAACACTGTTCGATGGCTATTAAAATTTACAATCCTCACATCCACGCCCATCTTTTGCATTGCTGTGGCTTCTTGAAGAACGACGTTTCCACCGCCACCAGGCTCCCTAATGGGCAGAATGAACAGAATGCGTTTACCTTCCCAGCGCGATTTCCCGTCCTCGATTAATCTTTGGCGCATTTCCATAACCTTGGTGCGGGCGCGAATACCTTCTATCACCCGATCAAAGCGGCACACAGTAACGCCATCACTGACGATCTGCTGACCATGCTTGGCAACCAAAGCTTTATCCGCCCGTTCGCACAAAAGCTTTCTACGTTCGTGGGAGTAGCTTCGAGACTGGCTGTGGTAGACGTATGCATCATCGGCGATCGCCAGCTGCCAACCAGCCTTGCCCGTCCGCAAGCAATAATCGTTCTCCTCTCCATAACCTTCGCCAAAGGTCGCTTCGTCAAAGTAACCGATTTCTTTTACCAGACTCTGTTTAATCATCAGGCAAAAACCATTCAGGAATGAAAGACGCGGGTACAGACGCTCTGAGTATTCACCTACAAGCCTACCCATGTCAGCAACTGTCATACCTGCGGGCAACTTGTTTTCTGCCCAATCGCCTTGGAAAGAGATTTCTGGAATAGATTGCCATGAAGCTGTATTAGAAAGTGGCCCGACTATGCCAATTTGCGGATCGGATTCTCCACAAGCAATCATTCGGTCTAGCCAGTTTGGTGTAACTACGGTATCACTATTGAGCAAAAGTGCATAATCTGCCTGAGACTGCTGCAATCCTTGATTGGCTGCAAAGGTATAGCCTCTAGCTACTTCGTTCCTAATTAGTTTAGCTTTCTGTGAGTTGGCAAAATATTTGAGATAGTTAGACGTTTCTTCTTTACTGCCATCGTCTACCAGGATTAATGAGTATGGCATCCGCGAGTAGCGAATCACCGATTCCAGGCATTGCTTAACATCATCAAGAGCGTTATGCACGCAAATAATTATGTCTACAGTTGCAGAATGCTTGACTAACGGCTGGTGAGGCGGGGCTTCTGATATTACTATGTCTATGTTACTAAAGTGATTTGCACGCTTGCTGAAAGAGAATGTCTGTAAATTCGCAACTGCTTTTTTCGCTTGGCGAACAAAAGACTTAAGAATAGGCTCTTTCAACTTAAACCACAATGTTCGCAACTTCCAGAACTTACTGGTGTATATCGCGGCAATAGTAGTGTTTGATTCTTCCAGTGCTGCCTGAGTGTGTTTTAGTTGCGATTGCGATTTTTCTAACTCAGCTTGAGTGTGTTTTAGTTGCGATTGCGATTTTTCTAACTCAGCTTGAGTGTGTTTTAGTTGCGATTGTGATTTTTCTAACTCAGTTTGAGTCATTTGGTGTAAATTTACTTGCAACGATATTTTTGCTCTTGTATAAGTCGTACATAATATTACCTTGTGATAATTATTTACTATCTCTTCTCAAGAGCGGTAGGATTTTGAAAGCAAGTTTTCTGCAACTTGTAATATTAAGTCTCGATGCCTAGATAAAATACTATACGGTTCATCAATTTTTACCAAAGAGAGTATTTTCTATCAGTTCAACTTGATTATACCAAGCATACTTTTCTTCAACATCATCGTAAGATGCTTTTGCAATTTCCGGATAATTATCGAGAGAACTAATTATACTATCCAACTTATGGAACCATTCAAAAGACTTAGAAAGATATCCAGTTTTGCCATCTCTTATGGCATTAGCGTATGTAAATGTTGGCGAAGCTACGCTTAACGTCCCGACTATTGACGCTTCAAAAAATTTTAGTTCTGATTTACAATTAGTAAATATATTATCTTGCAGAGGCATTAAATTAATTTCTGTTTGTCCAATCAGATGTTGTAAATTAATAAAATCTTGAAAAGGAAAGAACCCTATTCTGGAACTATAATTTTTTATTCCGCCTTTTAATTCTAAATGACCAACAATTCTAAGCATAATATTAGAATATTTCTCAAATAGGTGAATCAAGGCATTGGAAATCAAGGCAAAGTCTTTGTTGTGTGTTGGACTGCCACTAAAATATCCTAAATAAATCTTTTCATCTCGCCTAAAACCTGACTTTATTTTTTGCTGGAAAATCTGATTTGATACTCTCATTTGCTCATTATTGAGAAAGTTAGGTATTACATAGGTAGATTTAGATGCAAAGCGACTAATTTGGTCTGCCAAAAACTTATTCGTTGTGATTGCACCATCACACAATTTTAAAGTTTCACCTAATCTGCTGGCGTAAGCAAACCATACATCCCAGAGATTAGGATGTGATAAATCTTGGTCTAGTGTGTTAAGGATTAAATGAGTGTAGGATGTATTAAAGATCAGGTCATCAATATCGAATAAAACTTTTTTATCTTTAGCTTTTGCAGAAGAAATAAACCTATTTATTTTATCGGTATATCTAGTCCTACAAATTACGATCACATCTGCTAGCTCAATAACTGGGGCTAAATTTTCCTCATCATCATTAGAAAAATAAGCGGCTGAAATATTATTAGTCGAGTTTTGTAGCACTTGAATCATATTATATACACGATATCGGAAAGTGCTATTATCTGGATTTTCGTAGAAATAAGCTACTCTTTTATCTCCTGACCCTAATTGTTTAATGCGTTCTTCATAGGAAGCTAACCAAGGGTCAGAATATGGAATTTGATTCTCATCTAAAATAAACATTGGTTCAATTCACTCCAAAATGCTTTACAACATCCTTGAAAGATATTTTCCAATCTTGGAGAATACTATTTTCTTCACAGTTTTTACTGCGATAAACTTGGTCGTGTGATATTTTTATTCCCTCAGAGATTCCCTGAAGAATACTTTCCAGATTGCAGTCTTTACAAATAATATTTTTTGAGTATATGTCTAGTTCTTTTTTAAGACCAAATCTATTGGTCACAACAACAGATCCAGATGCAGCTAGGTCTAAAGGAGGATAACTAGGATGAGGGGTATACATTAAACATAGCCCCAAATCAACCGAACGGATAAATTTTGCATATTCTGACCAAGTTAAGCCTTCAATTCGTTTAGGCTCATAAAACCCCGCTATTTTTAGTTGTGGTATATCTTTTCCAACAAAAAATAATTCCCATTCATCTATATCTAATATCCCTCGGTAAACAGCAGCCTCAATTACTTCTAATCCAAAATAGAAAAGGTTTCTTAGATTGTTTGGACGAGCATAGAAAAAAAAGTTTTTCTTGGCATCTTTTCTTTCAATCGACTCAGGGTAATATAAATTCTTACTAAACGAAGGCTCAAAGTATAAGCCTTTAGTTTTTATATTGTAAAAACCATCATAAATTAAATGATCAAATAATAGCTGGGAGTTGACTACAAACTGAATTTCTGTATTGGAAAGAATTTGTGTACATCGTATATGCTCATCCCCATGAGGGTAAAACATTCTTTCGTCTTCTTGTAAAAGGTAAACTATTTTTTCCGTAGAAATACTTTGTATAGTACTCCAAGTTGTCCACCACGAAGTAGTGACGAAGGTATCTCTTTCACAAACATCAATGTCATGATCGCTACTCTCAAAAATACTAGCAAATATAAACTCTACATTTTGATTACATGAAATACTATTGGCTGTCAGTACATCAAAAAAATTCTTTTCATCAGCTTTTTCGGTGCGAGTTATTACTCGCAACTTACAATCCCATTCTTTAGCAAGTAGCGTGCAGAAGATGATAGCAGTTCCGACACCTCCGTAAAGACTGCCACTATTTATGCTATCCGTAACCAGATTAATCCGTCGTTCGAGAAATGAAACTGAAAAAACTTGCAGAGGTTTTAGGTGAGGAAATCGCTGATGATGCCAAAAATCTTTAACGTTGTTTGTCACAGTATGTTCAACATTGTCTGTTAAAGTATGTTCAACATTGTCTGTTAAAGTATGTTCAACATTGTCTGTTAAAGTATGTTCAACGTTGTCTGTTAGTGCATCAGGAACAGTGGCAAAAAGATATTTTCGGTCTAATTCTGCCTGATTTTCTAGTATTTTAGATTGGCGAGAGTCTAATTCTTCCTGAATGGAAATGAGTTTATGCAGCCAGTTTTTGTTAATCACTCAACATACCCCGTACTTCATCACACATTTTATAATTAAGTTATTCATAATTTATTTTGAACTTAATCCAGAACTTCGTTTTATTCGGAACCAAATTTTTCTCAGTTTCCAGAATTTACTACTTTCCATTGCTGTGATAATAGTTTGCGCTCTTTCCCATCCATTTTGAGCTTGTCTTAGTTGTATTTGCGCTTTTTCCCATCCAAGCTGAGATTGTTCTGGTTCGTACCTTAGGTTCTCTAGTTCAATTTGAGTTTCTTGTTGCCGAGAATGCGATCGCTCCAATTCTACATGAGTTTGTTGCAATTGAGACTGCGATCGCTCTAATTCTGCTTGAGTTTGTTGCAATTGAGACTGCGATCGCTCTAATTCTGCCTGAGTTTGTTGCAATTGAGACTGCGATCGCTCTAATTCTGCTTGAGTTTCTTGTTGCCGAGAATGCGATCGCTCTAATTCTGCCTGAGTTTGTTGCAATTGAGACTGCGATCGCTCTAATTCTGCTTGAGTTTGTTGCAATTGAGAATGCGATCGCTCTAACTCAACTTGTTGTTCTTGTATTACTACCCGTGAAACCTTTAACTCGGCTTCAGTTAGTTGCAATTGAGAATGCAAGTACTCTAAGTCTGATTGCATTTGTCCGATCTGCAAATGCAGTTTTTCTGCACTAACTATGCCAAAAACGTCATACTGACCTGTTACCTTTATTAAACTAGCAGCATCTAAATCGCATTCTATTTTAAGATTTTTATTTAAATTATTTTCAATAGCAAGTAAATCGTAAAGCTTGTCTATTCCAAAACACTGATATGCTCGATTACCCACTTGAATTGCTAACATGGCAATTTTTAAGTCAATTGCTTCTCCATCATCTTCATTATTAATTTCTAGCCCAGCTTCCGGAAATATTTCCGAAAAATACCTGCGGACTTCAGCAGAAAAATAATTCTTTAAAATTTGTTTATGCTCTATTTCTAAACGAATTTTTGCTTCGGGTTTATTGCCGCTAGCATTAGCCTCATTATCTCGGATGCGGAATTTTATCAATTCTTCTGGCATAACATGAATCTCATACTTCATGCACAGCCTAATCCAAAAGTCGAAGTCAGGTAACTGGGCAAATCGCTCATCATATTGACCGACATCTTCGTAGCACTTTTTACGAATTAAAGCGCTGGGATGACACAAGCAGTTTCCCTGAAAGAAAAATCTATTTAACCATTTAAATCGATTGCGATTATATTGGATAAAAATCTCTTTATATGCGTGTTTCTCTTGAGTAAAATCATTCCCATCTTCATCAATTATGTGAGCATAACTCAAAACAGCACCCATCTCTAGATGTTCATCCAAAAATTTAGCTTGCTTTTCTAACTTTTCGATAGCAAAAACATCATCAGAGCTTAACATAGCAATAAATTCACCTCTAGCTTCTTTGAGGCAATTATTTGCAGCAACAGCAGCACCACGATTTATTGTAAAACAAAACAGTCTAATTCGGGGGTCTGTAAATTGTTTAATAACGTTTACAGTATTGTCTGTTGAGCCATCATCTGTAATAACTATTTCAAAGTCTTGATAGGTTTGATTTAATACACTTTGAATCGCTTCCGCTACAAATTTTTCATGATTATAAGATGGAATAATAACTGATACTTTCGGCACAGGTTTTTACTCTTTCATTTCAATAATTATTTCACAAATTCTCTCAACATCATCAATGCTTAAGCCTCCATACAAAGGTAATGATAAAACCTCTTTAGCTACTTGATTAGCCACTGGTAAGTTGGCTATGCTAGACGATGGCAAGTACTTATAGCATGGGTAATCGCTACATAGTGGATAGAAATATTTACGAGTGAAGACATTATATTCCTTTAACTGCTTATGTACATAGTCTCTGTCACAACCAAAAAGTTCCTGTTCAATCCGTATTACAAAATACTGGTAACTATTAGTAATACCGTAAATTTCAGGGATTACTCTAATCCCTGAAACATTTTCTAGACATCTGCGGTATGTCTCAGTTAGCTGTTGTCTCTGAAATTTTTCTTGTTCTATATAGTCCAATAAAACTAAACCTAGAGATGCCTGAATTTCGTTCATCTTACCGTTAATTCCCGGCATCACTACTTCTTCTTCGTTCTTAATCCCAAAGTTTTTTAGCAGTTCAACTCTCGCTTTTAAATTATGATCCTTAAATAGTAAAGCACCTCCTTCAGCTGTGTGAAACAGCTTGGTAGCATGAAAGCTCATCATCGACAAGTCACCGAAGTTACCAATTCCTACACCGTTAATTTCCACTCCAAAAGCATGAGCAGCATCATAAATTACTTTTAAACCATACTTATCAGCTATTTCTTGAATCTTGATTACATTACAGGGAGTACCATATACATGAACCCCTAAAATTGCGGTTGTTTGGGGAGTAATCATCGACTCAATCTTATTAGCATCGATATTCATCGTTACAGGGTCAATATCACAGAATATCGGCTTAATATTGTTCCAAGTTAAAACATGGGGAGTCGCAGGGAAGGTAAAAGGAGTAGTAATGACTTCTCCAGAAAGACGCAAACTTTGACAACCAACGATAAGTGCAACTGTGCCATTATTAAATAATGATAAATAAGGAATTTTGAGAATTTGCTGTAATCTTTGCTCAAGTTCTAAATGTTGCTTGCCGTTATTTGTTAACCATTGACTATCCCAAATTTCCTGAAGTTTTTGGTTAAACTTGTCTAAATCTGGTAGCAGCGGACGCGTTACATAAATTGGTTTATCAAATGGTTTTTTTCGAGCCATTATTGCCTATATCACTATCTAAAATGGTACTTATTTCTAGCAAATAGTTTTTGTAATTTTTCAACACCCCTTCTTTATCTCTCTCTCCGACTTTGCGATTACTAATGTAGATTCCCCAAGGTTCTAAATTTTTTGTAACAACAGAACCTGCACCCACACTAGCACCTTCCCCAATTGCTACACCAGGAAGAATAACGCTGTTAGCACCTATAATGCCAAACTTACCTATATGAATAGGTGCTCTTTTGATATTTCTATATTTTTCATCAATTGTAGGATTGCCAAATCCCCATTCTCTATAATCATCTGAAGCAGTAACAATCCTGACTCCAGAAGAAAGACCCGAAAAATCTTCCATTATAAATTCTTCACCCCCTGTTATAGATGTAAATGATGCAATATGAACATTATTACCTAACTTTATTCTCTTTTTAGCGTAGATAAAAACAAAGTCATCAATAATGATATTTGTACCAAATTCTATATTTTCTATACCGACTATTTTTGTATATTCAAAAGTTAGAACATGGGGTATATCATATTTGTTCATAATAATATTTTGGAAAAATATTTTTATTTGTTTAACTAAATAATTATTTTTGTTGTTGATAATTTTGTATTTTCACTAAATTATCCCAATGTACTATTCCATATAAAGAAGAGTCTTTCCGTGGTGTCATACTAAACTGAACAGCTAAGGGAATAAAATCACAAAAATCGACTTTACCAATTTGTATAACAATTGGTATTGAAAGAACGCAGGCAATATTGTACATTCCTTGAATCAAGGAAGCTCTGAACTGCCAATCAATAATGTATCTCTCTCCTTGCTTGACATCATAAAGATTTTTTTCTTCAATTACACTATCTGAATAGACAATATCAGTACCATTCTTATCTCTAATGTGATAACCAAATGCTAGTTCTTCTATATCTTCATAAATTTCAATAGACATTCTTAAAGTTACATCTTCTTCATAATCAACAAGAGAAACTTCCTCTCCTCGATCGTTTAAAAGTTGTATATTTACAAAATTAGCTTTGCCATTTTGAATTCTTTGAAAACTAGCTCTTTTTTGAAACGCGGTGTTTTCAACAAAAAAAGATTGTTTATCTAATAGACCATCGTCAAGTTTGATGATTTTTTTTTGTTTAATTAAATCCTTGTTTTGTTGATCTGACTTGATAACACTTTGCTCGCTCTCAACTTTCATGGAGAAATAGTTTTCAACTACTTGGTCAGATGGACCCCAACTTACTAGTTGTCCATGATTTAATAAAATTGCTTGTCGGCAAAGACTTTTAACAGAACCACTGTCATGACTCACAAACAGGACTGTAACTCCAGTATCCATCATCTGTTTCATTCGAGCCATACACTTTGCCTGAAAAAACATGTCTCCTACAGACAGCGCTTCATCGACTATGAGAATATCCGGATCTACGTGAATCGCTGAGGCAAAAGCCAACCGTATATACATACCGCTAGAATAAGTTTTAACCGGCTGGTCGATAAAATCTCCAATATCGGCAAAAGTGGCAACCCGATCAAAGCGCTCATCTACATTTTGCTTGGAAAGTCCCATGATTGCACCATTCATGTAGACATTTTCCCGTCCGGTAAATTCAGGGTTAAATCCGGCACCTAACTCCAGTAGCGCTGCAACTCGTCCATTAACTTGAACTTCTCCACTAGTTGCTGTCAAAGTGCCGCAAATCATTTGTAAAAGAGTAGACTTGCCCGCTCCGTTGCGCCCAATTATACCCATAGTCTCTCCCTTCATCACCTCGAAAGAGACATCCCGCAGTGCCCAAAATTCCTGAGCGTAGGTTTTTCCTGGTAGCAAAATCTCTTTGAGACGATCTACAGGACGAGCATACCGCTTAAAGCACTTAGATACATTTTTCAATTTAATTACAACTTCTTCTCCCATGATGCTGCTGTTAATCCTCAAAACTGCCACTTTATGACCAAAAGGCGATTTTTGCAACAGGCACTTGCTTTAGCCGTAGTGCTTACAATACATCTGCAAATGCCGGACGCAGACGCCGATAACACCACAATCCACCACAAAACACTATTAACGCAATAACTGAGGAAACTCCCCACTCGCCCCAGTGTTTGACTTCCCCTACTAATATTAAGTCACGATAAACTTCTGCGATCGCTGTCATGGGATTTAACCAAAATACCCAACTCCGCCATTGCTCTGGAATAGCACTTGCTGGATAAATAATTGGTGTTAAATACATCCAAATGTTTAAAATTACTCCTAGTGTCTGCGGTATATCTCGTAAAAATACGGTAATTGCTGCGGTAAAATAACCTAAACCTGCTGTTAACAATAACTGGGGAAACCAGACTAAGGGCAACAGCGCTAAGGTGGTATGTAAAGTATGCGAAGTCACCGCGACAAAAAAAATCAACGCCATTAAACCAAAAGAACTTTCAATAAACGTTGATAAAATCGGTACTAATGGTAATAGTCCTAAGGGAAAAACTACTTTTTTGACTAAGTTCGGCTGTCCTATTACCGAACCAGCAGATTGGATCAATCCACCGCTAAAGGCAATCCAAGGAAGCAATCCGGCAAATAACCACAAACCAAAAGTGAAGTTATTTTCTGGCAAATTCTTGACTGGAGACTTGACTTTCAACACTACAGAGAACACATAAGTATATATCAGCAGCTGCGACAGTTGATTTAGCAAAGGCCATAAATTTCCTAAGACAGAACCTTTATACCGGGCTTCTAAGTCGCGCCGGACTAAAATTCTCAGTAAGTCAAACTTTGCCCACCACCGATCGCTAACTGGTAAAATTCGCCTCAGCTTAATAGCCTTACGGATAACTCCTCGCATTGTTTGTAACAATTCCTGCTTCCTCGCTCACTACATACACACCAAATTTCCTTCAATGAAGCTTGTTAGCTACGAAAGTTCCTGTATATAATTAATTGCTACTAAAAAGCTCTGTAAAAATCATTTTGGTAAATATACCATAACTTCTTTGCATTGCCATATATTGTCAGTCTCATTTTTGCTCTGCTAAGTCAACATATCCGGATCGATTCTAGAGATCGCAGTTGTTCGGCTACTAATTTTTGCGATCGCACGTGTTGGTGTTGTAAAGGCAATTCCGCCTCAGATGCTTGTTGCTGTAGGCGCGATCGCTACTTCTTCTGGTGTCGGCATCCTCGTCCCCATAAAGTGTCAAATAACGCAGTTTACCAGCCTCCACACCCAAATATAAACCTAGCACTTGACTGGTTATTGAAAGACTTCATTTCAAAGGAGAAAGACGCGATACAAAGAGCATCTCTACAGAGGCACCTCCGAACTACTCTCTTTGGAGTCACGGATTCAGCTACACTGAGACTTGGTTTATTGCATTGTAAATAGGCATGGAAATCGGACAAAAGGTTAAAGTCTGTCGTTTGCGCGATCGCGTGTCTCCTCCTGTAGTCAAAAGACTCGGACAAATTGGTGTCATCCAAGGCTTCAGAATGACTGATGCTAGCGGTGTGGGTGTGGTGGTGCAGTTTGAAGATAATTTCACCACTTGGTTTTTTGAAGATGAACTCAGACTCGAACAATAGAACCAACTAAAGCGCAAACTGAAGTCTAAAGATAGAGTTCTTCCGCTCGAAACTTCGTCCGGAAGCCTCTGCGATCGCACTTCCAGGCAGAAGTTGAATTATTTGCCGAGTGCTAAGTTGGAGTTGACACAAACGGCACCGAAAAGAGAATCAAGTAATGACCCAGATATTGACATTTTTGGGCAGAGGCGGCACATCTCGTACTAAATGCGCGATCGCCGCCGCCAAGTTATTAGCAAGCCAAGGAAAGCGGGTACTCCTAGCAGGACTAGCAGAACCAGAATTACCAATTCTCCTAGGTACGACTTTAGCAACAGACCCCCAAGAAATCGCTCCAAATTTACAAGTAGTGCAGTTTCAAACATCTGCACTGTTAGAACGCAGTTGGGATGAAGTGAAAAAACTTGAGGCACAATACCTCCGCACACCTTTCCTCAAAGAGGTTTTTGGTCAAGAACTGGCAGTATTGCCAGGGATGGACAGCGCCCTTGCTTTGAATGCTATTCGTCAGTACGACGAAAGCGGCAAATATGACACCATAATATACAATGGCACAGGCGATTCTTCCACTTTGCGATCGCTCGGTTTGCCAGAGTCTCTAAGTTGGTATCTGCGGCGATTTCGGCAATTATTTGTCAACTCCGATTTAGGAAAGGCAATTTCTGAATCACCTTTTATTCAACCCCTAGTTAGTAGCTTTTTTAACGTCAACTGGACAGCAGATAATTTTGCCCAACCCACCAATACCGCGAATAATTTTCTGGAAAAGGGTAAAGCTGCTCTTGCAGACCCCAAGCGAATGGCGGCTTTTTTGGTAACTACAGAAGATCCGATAGAAGTTGCCACTGCCCGTTATTTATGGGGTAGCGCTCAACAAGTGGGTTTAACTGTTGGTGGTGTCCTGTTGGTTAATTCCGGCACACCCGCCAATTTGTCGCCGGAATTCACCCCCCTACCAGTTAGTATTATTCCTGACTTCAAAGCAGGCGATTGGCAACCGCTGATAAACGCCCTACCCGACTTTGCAGCACAAGCTTTACAGGCTCCTAAACCAATTGAAGTTGATGTCCCAAGTCGTCAAGTACGCTTATTTTTGCCTGGATTCGATAAAAAACAGGTCAAGCTGACTCAATTCGGTCCGGAAGTCACCGTAGAAGCCGGAGATCAACGACGCAATATTGTTCTACCTCCGGCTTTAAGTGGCAAATCTGTTGCTGGAGCCAAGTTTGCGAATAATTATTTGATAATTTCGTTTTAAGTCAGTTAAAAGTCAAAAGTAAAGTTAGGAGTTAAAAGTGAGGAGTGAGGAATAAAACTCCTAACTCCTAACTCCTAACTCCTAACTCTCTAGTAACTATGCTTTATGTCTGAATTAACTCCGATTACGCCAAATTCTAATTCTACTGAGGCAATTAATGCCAGCGATGAAGTAAAAGCTGTTGTTGAAAGCGGTTCTAAAGCTAGGCAACTCCTGGGCATGAAAGGTGCAGCAGCAGGGGAAACCTCGGTATGGAAAATCCGCTTGCAGCTAATGAAGCCGATTACGTGGATTCCCTTAATTTGGGGTGTAGTTTGCGGTGCGGCTTCAAGTGGAAACTATACCTGGACGCTGGAAAATGTCTTGAAGGCAGGACTTTGTATGTTGCTATCAGGACCTTTGATGGCAGGTTACGTACAAATTACCAACGATTATTACGATCGCGAAATCGATGCCATCAACGAACCTTACCGTCCAATTCCTTCTGGTGCAATTCCTCTACCCCAGGTAATTACGCAGATATGGGTATTACTGATTGCAGGGCTGTTGATCGCTTTTGCTCTAGATAAATGGGCTGGTAATCCATTTCCCACTATTACATCAATCGCGATTATCGGCTCTTTCATCGGCTATATCTACTCTGCCCCACCTTTAAAGCTGAAACAAAACGGCTGGTTAGGTAGTTATGCTTTGGGTGCAAGTTATATTACCTTTCCTTGGTGTACTGGTCATGCTTTGTTTGGCAACCTAAATTTAACTATTGTCATTTTGACAATGTTCTACAGTTTAGCTGGATTAGGCATTGCCATTGTCAATGATTTTAAGAGTGTAGAAGGCGATCGCCAATTAGGATTACAATCACTACCCGTAATGTTTGGCATCACCAATGCTGCTTTGATTTGTGTGGTGATGATTGATTTATTTCAAGGATTGATTGCAGCTTATCTCGTCAGCATCCATGAAAATTTATACGCAGCAATTCTCGTACTGCTAATCATCCCGCAAATCACCTTCCAGGATATGTATTTCCTACGTGACCCGATAAACAATGACGTCAAATACCAAGCAAGCGCTCAACCGTTTCTCGTTTTGGGAATGCTTGTAACCGGTATCGCACTCGGTCATCATGCCGGCATTTGATTTATACTTCTTAAGTAGAAGATAAGAGTGAGGAGTAAGAAGTTAACATATAGCACCCTATCGCTCTAATCGAATACATGTAGAGACTATTCTGTGCTACGTCTCTACAAGATTTTGGATTTTATATATGTACTTCATTTACCTGAAATCTGCTGTAACTTCAAAACTTCTCACTCTTAATTTATAGGTTTGATTGGAATAGCCCTGTGTTAAAAGTAGCTTATTTCCTAATTTATACTATTCAACCGTTTCTTGTGCCGGTTTGTTTTGTTACTGCTTGGACATTAATTATTCTTGTAGTTTGGAGTCTTTGGGCGACAGCGCGAGATAGTGTAAGTGTAGCCAAGCAGATGCATCAAATTCCTTGTACTGGCTGCCAATTTTTTACCGACGACTACCGTCTCAAATGCACCGTACATCCCAGCGTTGCGAATACAGAAGATGCAATAAATTGTCTTGATTATCAACCTAAAACCAATCCGATGCTTTATTAGGGGTTGTTGGGTGTTGGGTGTCAAAAAGCCCTCAGGCTGGAAGCCTGGGGCTATACAAACAAAGCCCACCTTCGTGGGCTATAAATCTTTGAAGCCCACGAAGGTGGGCTTTGTACGTGTAGCCGCACCCTTCAGGGTGTCGGTTCCTTTCATTGGCATTATCCACTAACTAATTTCTAACAAGACCTTCATAACACCTTTACGTTGAGCTTTTTCAAAAGCGGCAAGCGCGTCTGTGAGGGGATAAGTAGCGTGAATTAACGGTTGTACGTCTACTTTTTCTGCTGCTAGCAAGTCGAGTGCAGCAGGAAAGGGACCACAACGGGAACCGATGAGAGTAATTTCGTCTACGACTAAAGAGGAAGCATCAAGGCTGAGGTTGCCTGCATAAGTGCTTTTGAGTATTAATGTACCGCGTGGACGTAAAGCACGACGAGCGATCGCAAATCCTTCGGGATTGCCGGTACACTCTACAGAAACATCAAAAGCTCTATCTGTAACAGCTTCAGCAAAGCCAGTTTTGATACCTCGTGCTTCTAAATTAGCAAGTTTATCACGATGACGCCCCACAGCTAACAAATCGCACCCAGTCAAAGCGAGTGTTTGGGCTACAAGTTGTCCCAATTTGCCATCTCCCACCACTAGCACGCGCTGATTTACACTTAACGATATCTGCTGCTGAATTTCCAAGGCTGCGGCTATAGGTTCGGTAAATGTTGCTACTTCTGTAGGGACATTATCGGGCACGGGATGGAGATTTTCTATCGGCAAACAGAGATAATCGGCAAAAGCACCGTTGCGGTTAACAATACCCAAGACAGTGCGGTTTTCACAGTGCGTCGGTTGTCCGCTGCGACAAAAGCGACACTTTCCACACACTGCGTTAATTTCTCCGACTACCCGCTTGTTAACTAAGTTTTCTGGTCCTTGGGTGACGACACCGACAAATTCGTGTCCTAAAATGCCTGTGTAGGGATAGTAACCTCTGAGCAATTCTAAATCAGTGTTACAGATACCCGCACTTCTAACCCGCACCAGTGCTTCTCCCGGTGGTGGTTGAGGAATGGGGATATCTGTGCGGAGTTGTAGTTGCTTGTTTTCTAGCCAGAGTCCTTTCATTGTTATTTGTTAGATATTTCAGGGGAACGAAAGCGATTTTTTACAGTAGATTTCAGGTAAATGAACTAGATATATAATAAAATCCAAAACCTTGTAGAGACGTAGCACAGAATAGTCTCTACGTGTATTATATTAGAACGCAATCTGCTGTATCTTTCTTTGGGGGGAAAGAGCGATCGCATTAGTTATGGCTATTGGTTGATCGTACTGTCCCACGGACAGAATAATTCATATGCAGGCGATGCTGAGTAGGGCAACAAATGCGGAACTCCCGTGTCTACTGCAAAAAGTTCCTTAACCACCTAATCGCCTCACTTGTTGTTTGCTCACTCGCAATTTGCAAACATTGCTGCACAATTTCTCTGACATTAGGAAAATAACTGCTTTCTCCAAGCACATAACTTTCACCCTGCAATTTATAAACCAACAATTGCTTATTTTTTAACAGCCAAACCTCTGGCACTTTGTAAACCAGATAATCATTAATATCGCTATAACTAGTAACGTCTATTTCAATTACCAAATCTGGTGGGGGGTCATTTTCCCAGTCGATACGCTTCTTACCTACTACAGCTCTCCAATTTTCAATGTAAAAGCAATAGTCCGGTTCTATACCACTTACTTCTGGCAAGCTCATGGTTATGGGTGTAAACGAGTCGTATCTATGCTCTAAACGATCAAGAAAAACTTTAGCAATATCTGCCAGCAAGCTTACATCTCTTCCATGTTCAGGTAAAGGTGCCATCAACAAAATTTCTCCTGGTCGGTATTTGATACGGGGGTAAGCGCGATCGCCTAACTGCAAAACCAACATGAGGTACTCTTGCCAGTTCCCCAAAAGTTTCAACACAGCCCCAGGAGGCAATTCAATTTTTTCTGCTGTAATTACAGTATTCATAAAAAAATACGGGATGCGAGAAACGAGCCATTTGAAGTATGAAGTATGAAGTATGAAAGAAAAAGTATGAAATAGACATCTCCATAAAAGACGTAGAGACGTAGCATTGCTACGTCTCTACAGGGGTTTCGGGCAACGCATAATTAATTTCGGGAAATGTCTAATATATTCTTTCTTTTTTCACCCTTCTCCACAGTGATATTATGTTTGTTTAATTAACACTAACAAAAACATGGCAATCGTCGTAAAGACGTTCCAGTGGAACGTCTCAGAGCGTATGTGTGATAAGCCTGTCATGATATGAAACGGTATTAGACAACTTCCTGCAAATGTTTATCGAAGAACCCTGTAAGCTCGCGCCAAGAATCTTCCGCTGCCAAGGGGTTATAGTTAGAACGCTCGTGGCAGAAAAACCCGTGGTCAGCATCACTGTAAACCTTCAAGGTGTACTCTTTGCCAAGTTCTTTCAACCGGGATTCGATTTGTTTAACACGTTCTTGAGGAATAAATGGATCGACACCACCAAAGAATAAGTATACGGGTACAGAAATGTTTGTTACTGCCTCGATCCACTCATCTAAAACAACACCATAAAAGGGAACTGCCGCAGCGATCGCATCCGACATTTTGCAGGCAGTGAGAAAGGTCAATCCACCACCCAAGCAGAACCCTGTAACGCCGACTTTATCGGGGTTCACATCCGGTCGTGACTTTACATAAGCCAGCGCTGCCCGAATATCCTCCTCTACAGGCTTGCCAAAATCGAGACGCCACATCATCGCTCTTGCTTGCTCAACCTCATCGTATCCAAACTTGTTGTTTGGCAACTCACGATAGTATAAATCCGGCGCAATCACTACGTAACCGACTTTGGCAATCCGCGCTGCCACATCTCGAATGTGCTGCGTTAAGCCAAAAGCCTCCATCAGAAGCAGCACGGCTGGCTTGCGGTCAGGTTCAGTAGGTGTACACAAGAAAGCCGGCATCTCTCCATCGGGGGTGGAAATCATCACCTCTGTCTGTTGGATTTGCATATGTTTTACCTTTATCTTTACGATAAAGCGTATTGACTTATACTAAAAATTCTCAGCTTCAAATATCCCACTATCTGCTAATGATCAGTCAGTGTAATATATTTTGATTCATCCGAAGCGAAAAATAATCCGTAGCACTCTTACCGCAACCTTCTGCGAAAGACGCAGTTTTCCTTGTTTGAGCTTTAGAACAAGAAGCTTCCTACTCAAAACAGGAAGCTTCCTACTCAAAACAAGAAGCTTCCTACTCAAAACAGGAAGCTTCCTACTCAAAACAGGAAACTTTCTACTCAAAACAAGAAGCTTCCTACTCAAAACAGGAAGCTTCCTACTCAAAACAAGAAGCTTCCTACTCAGAACAGGAAACTTTCTGTTTAGAACAGGAAACTCCGAAAAAATTATATACTCAGCCGTGAACTTTTTTCTTGCTCTTATTCGTAGTGAGCGATTTATCGCTCAATTTAAAGCGCTGAAGCGCTTACTACCTAGGAGTTTAAATTTTCACTTTATCTACAAAGGGCTGAAATACAGGTTGCAATTCTGCACGACTGACAACAAGAGTGGGGAAAGAGCGATCGCTATAATCTTCTCCCGATAATAAAGGAAACGGCTCTGTCTTCAAAGATACCCAACTTCCACCTGCTGCCTGAACAATTACCCAAGCGGCAGCAATATCCCAAACTTTTGGTGTCGCTTCCATACCACCCAATGTTGCCCCTGTCGCCACTGTGAGAAAATTATAGCTAGCAACACCTAACATGCGAATTTTGCACCTTAAACCTTCTTGGATCGCTGCTGTACTGCGAGAACAAAGGTTAAAAAAGTGATTGTTGCTAGGCTCATCAGCACTGCTGTGGATCGGATGATGATTGAGAAATGCCCCCGTCGGAGTTGCTAACTCAGATGTCCCTTGCCAAAAGCCGTGAAAAGCTTGGTTTGTTGGCGGCACATATACATACCCAAAAACCGGTACGCCTTGATACAGCAAACCTAGGGAAATTGTCCAAATAGGAATACCCCGTGTAAAGTTAGTTGTGCCATCGAGAGGGTCAATTACCCAGCACCACTCTGTACCAGGAAACACCTTATCAGCTTCTTCGCTGAGGATGCCATAACCGGCAAAAGTGGAAGCGATCGCATCACAAATTGTCTGATCTGCCCATTTATCAGCTTGTGTAACCAAAGAACCATCAGCTTTTTGCGAAGCTTGCACTTGCCCAAAATCTAGCATTAGCTGCTTACCTACCCTGGTGGTAGTGGTTTGGGCAAATTCGAGAATAGTTGTCCAAAAATCACTCATTTGAGAAATTTGAATGGGGAAGGAGGCAGGGGGAGAGGGGGAG
>NZ_JAOWRF010000336.1 GCF_025753815.1 Plectonema radiosum NIES-515
GTGTATAAGAGACAGCAAGTTTTCTGTATTTCTTCCTTTGCGGCTTTGCGACTTTGCGTGAGATAAAAATAATATGGTTCATTTAAGATGAAAATTGCAGTCAACGGTTATTTTGGACTTTGACCAAACACCGTTTTCCATAAATCTTAAAACTGCTTCCACCTCACCTCCTACTCAACCTTTGAGAGAAATTGTGAATTTTAGCTTAATATTGTTACTTTGTCGGTATTTTTGGGAATTATAGAAGAAAGTGTACGCGCCAAGATTCGGAAACTTAGGTACAAAATTCGTAAAAAAACAGGCAAAAATAGAAAAAAAATACTGACATTTGCCAAAATAGCAGTTATGGTATTAATAACTAAAGCTTACAGCAATAATTTGCTAAAAAAATGAGTTAATAAATATCTTTTCACTATGAAGACATAAACCTTATGAGTGCATATTTATTCAATATGTATTCAATACCAATGACATTTAATCCGAAAATTAACCAATAACACCACAGGTTTTTATTAAGGATTTTAATAACTCAAATGGATGAAAGTGGCTATGGAAGTAGTCACAAATTTTTCACACCGTATTTTTCCAGGAAAAACACTATGCTTCAGGTGAAAAATGGAGATATTTATGATGACAAAATGCTAGCAGATTTAATCGAGTTGCAACTTCATGTAGTTGAATTGGTAGAGTTTAAAAAATACTCGCAAGAACTCCAACGGCTTCAAAAACAGGAGGAGTTATATCACCAAGTTACTGAAGGTATGCAAAAGCTTGAATCCCATGCAGAACGCATAAATCTTTTGGCTGACAAGCTAGAGTTTGAAATTTTGCAGTTTCAGGAAATTGCACTGGAAATTAATCAGTCCTACCAAGCTATTCAGCAGCCTTTAGAGTTAAAAACACTTGGAAACGACGAATTAAAACGGTTTCGTTGTAGACCTCTCAATATATGGGAAGTCCATTATTCAAAAGTACCCACTGTAATTAGACACAACACTGGGTTTGTCTTGACCGCAAAAACTATAGATTTATTCAAGGCACAAGGGGAACTTGAATTTCAAAAAAAAATAAAAGCAGCACAAAGCCGCAGAGAAGCATTTGAGTCCTGGTTAGTACAAAAAAAATAACCAAAACTAAAGTTATGAAACGTGTATTAGTACTTTATTACACCCAATCGGGTGATGTACTTCGCGCTGCGGAGTCTTTTGTCAAATTTTTGGATACACCAGAAGTCGAACTTACTTGGGAATGTATCAAACCAAAAGTTGATTACCCTTATCCCTGGAAATTGTTCAAATTTTTTGATGTTTTTCCAGAATGTATTAATGAAGAACCACCGGAAATTTATCCGCCAAAGTTTGGTGAATCTGACAAATTTGATTTAGTCATTGTTGCTTATCAAGTTTGGTTTTTAGCACCTGCTTTACCGATTCAGAGTTTTTTCAAATCCGAGTATGCAAAAGTTCTAAAAGACACGAAAATTATCACTTTAATTGTCTGTCGAAATATGTGGCATTCAGCCTCAGAAATTATGAAGAAAATGATTGCTGAGGTCGGAGGTATTCACATTGACAATGTTGTGGTGACTCATCAAGGTCCACCTTTGGCTACCTTTATCACCACACCCCGGTTATTGTTAACCGGAAAAAAGGATAAATTTTTGGGAACATTGCCACCTGCGGGGGTGAAAGATGAGGATATTCATGCACTATCAAGATTCGGTAGGCAGATAGCAAATAATCTAACGGTATTGACTGATTCTTCTAATCACTCAATGCTCAAAGGACTTGATGCTGTTGAAGTTAATCGACGCTATATCATCCCAGAAATAATCGGACGATTTGTATATAATCCTTGGGCAAAAATAGCTCGTTTTTTTGGTAAACCTGGAAGCTGGAGCCGACGACCCATCATATACCTATTTGCGGTTCAGCTCGTCTTAGTCATTCCCATTGTGCTTTTAGTTTCGATGGTTTTTCGAGTTCTGTTTAATCCTTTGTTGAACAAAAAACTTGACGCTTATGTTGACGTTCTTAAATCCCCATCTGCGGCTGGATAGGAAGACGTAGTAATTCGTTTTACCTATATCCAGAAATGAAGTTTAATTGCCAAAATTACTCTTGTTTTAGTTTTTTCTTTTGTCACTTTCAAGGAGAATAATATGGGTTCTGCATACATTACAGGTCTTGGTGTTTTTCTACCCAACAACCCAGTTGACAATGAAAACATCGAAAATGTTCTGGGGTTAATCAACAGTAAGCCCTCCCGAACCAAGTCAAGAATCCTGAGAAACAACGGCATCAAAACTCGATACTATGCGATAGATCCGAATACTGGCAAGCAAACTCACACCAATGCTCAATTAACAGCTGAAGCAGTGCGAGTGCTGTCAAATAAATTTAATTTTTCATTAGAAGAAATTGAGTGTTTGGTCTGTGGAACTTCAGGTCCGGATCAGCTTATTCCTAACCATGCTGTCATGGTGCATGGTGAGCTTGAGTGTTTACCCTGTGAGGTAATAAGCACAAGTGGTGTCTGCTGCTCTGGAGTCACTGCCTTTAAGTATGGATATATGAGCGTGTCTTCTGGGTTGACCAAAAATGCTGTCACAACCGGGTCAGAAGTCGTATCAAATGCACTCAGGGGAGCGTATTTCCAACCAGAAATAGAAGCAAAAATCCAGGAGTTGGAAAGCAACCCTGTCATAGGTTTTGAGAAGGACTTTTTGAGGTGGATGCTTTCCGATGCCGCTGCCGCAGTTTTGATAAATGATAAGCCTCGTCAAGATGGAATTTCGCTCAAAATCGAATGGGTTGATATCGTCTCTTATGCTAATGAGCTAGAGACTTGTATGTATGGGGGAGGTGTCAAGAGAACAGACGGTTCTTTACAAGGGTGGCGGGATGTTGAGAATCCAGATGAAGTATGGAAAGAGGGTTATTTAAACCTCAAGCAGGATGCCAAACTTTTAGGACAACATATTGTTGACTATGCGGTGAACAAGTGTTTTTCAACGGTTCAAGCTAAATACAATTTGCACCCTGATGAAATCACTTGGTTTTTGCCTCACTACTCATCGGAATATTTTAAGGAGCCACTCCACGATGCGTTCCTTGATTTTGGATTTCCGATTCCATACCATAAATGGTTTACCAACCTAACTATGAAGGGAAATACAGGTTCGGCTTCTATTTTTGTGATTCTTGAAGAATTGATGTCATCAGGAAAACTTGAACAAGGCGAAAAAATACTTTGTTTTATTCCCGAAAGCGCCAGATTCTCCTACGCATATATGCTTTTGACAGTGGTTTAAGTTGTGCGATCGCTATGTCCGTCAAATGAAAACTTTGACGGACTACTTATTCACTCGATATTAATCAGCGTGTTCAACAATTTTTGAAATATTTGAATCATGGAAACCTTCAAAATCCCTAAAGCTAAGGAACAAGTTATTCCCCAAGCTGAAAATCTGTTTAAGTCAGTCTTACTTGTGGTGCTACTAATTGGTTCTTTAGCTCTAGCACAGGTGGGTGTCACCAAAATAGACACTTATTTCTCTTTTAATTTGGAAGCAATACACCTAGTAATTAAATGGGCGTTTGTTACCGTTTTGGCAGTATTTAACTGCATCCTGCTGACGGGTATAGGAGTGATAGCCCATGAGGGCATTCACGGGGTATTATTCAAAAGCAGGTTTTGGAATGACCTGTGGGGTGGAATATTGTCTGCGTTAGTTGTCTTCCTCCCTTTTTATGCAAACCGTGAATTTCATTTGACCCACCATCGTTACACCCATCAGCCAGACTTAGATCCAGAGCAACCTTTGCATAACCACTCCTTTTGGTATGCATTTGCTATGGGAGGATTTATTGCCCTTTATCAACACTACAAAATAGTTGCAGCCAATTTATTAGGGGTATTTTCGCTGAAGTGGAATAAGGTCTTTCGAGGTCTGAAAGATATTTGCTTTGTGGGTGTGGCTGTAGCTTTCTATTTTTATCTGCTCCCAATGCAGGGGATTTCCCTCTGGTATACAGTGGTTCCCACCTTCGTGTTAGTGCCGATGGTATATTCCTTCCGTGCGATGTGCGATCATTATGCCTTTGCACCTGCGGTTTCACCAGCTGCCAAGAAAAGCTTGGATCGGGTAGTCAATATTGAAGATCAGTCTGAGGATCTTCAAGGTGAGCAACTACAGATTGACAGCTGGTTAATCCTGACGAATCCAATGCTTACTTGGCTATGGAGCAACATTAACTATCAGCAGGTGCATCATCGGTATCCTTACTTATCTTATCGATATCTGCCGGAAATTTTTGAAGCCACGAAGCACGAGCAGCCCTATGCACTGGTGAACGGTTACTTCCGTTGTTTGATGCATTTGAAAAATATGCCATATTACTCGACTCACGAACAGATAAAGCCGTTCTTATTTGGGGTAACTTCTGAGAACTCGGTTTAAATATAGCGCGATCGCACCTTCTGTCCAATACAGACCTAACCCCCCAACCCCTTTTCTCCTAGGGAAGGGGAGTAAGACTCAAAGCCTCTCTAGTAATAAAAGCTGCTCCCTAACCCTCCCCTTGTAGGGGAGGGTTAGACCAGAGGTAGCACAGAGGAATGGAAGTGAGGTTAAAAGCGTACTGCACCTAAGGGAGAACCGCTGTATTTAGGGCTATAGGTGGCTGTGTTAGCTAGGGGTGATGGTTATACCAATTCTATGTGAGGCTGCACATAACGCCCTCAGGCTGGAAGCCTGGGAGCAACGCGGGCACACAAACGAAGCCCACCTGCGTGGGCTAAATTAGGCGCATCTTCATAAAGAAATGGTATTAGCCTAATCTCACCCCAGCCAAAAATAGGCTGGATATCCCTTCAAACTAGTTGGTTTTGTTTAACTTAGGCGGCGTTTTTCCACTTGCATATTGAATTTTGACTATTTTGTAAGGAATTAACTCATGAAAGACTTCAAGATTCCTAAACATACAGAACAAGTGATTCCCCAGATAAAAAATTTGCTAAAGTCCCTTGTATTGCTCGGTCTTGTGGTCGGTTCTTTTTTTCTAACACAGGCAGGTGTTGATAGAATTGATGCCTCTTTCTTAGCTATACCTGGTTGGTTTCATTTTGTTTTGAAGTGGGGATTTATCATCGGTTTAGCATTGGTTAACAACGTGCTAATAATGGGTCTAGGGATACTGGGACACGAGGCAGCACATCGGGTGTTATTTAACAGTGTCTTTTGGAATGACTTCTGTGGTGGGATATTTGGGGCACTTCTTCTACTTCCTTTTCATAACTTCCGGAATTTTCATTTCACCCATCACGGTTATACACATCAGCCAGGTCTAGATCCTGAAGAACCTGTAAATAATCACCCCATTTGGTTTGCTCTAATTGGGGGAGCCTTCATCGGTCTTTATATCCATTACAAAACACTTGCGGTCGATTTGTTGAGTGGGTCAAGAAAGCAGCAATATCAGGCGTTGAAAGATGTGTTTTCCTTAAGTATTGTAGGAGCTTTCTATTTTTATATTGTCCCGATGGCGGGAATTTCCATATTGTATACAGTTGTTCCGACTCTCCTGTTATTGCCATTGGTTTTTATGTTCCGTAACCTGTCGGAGCATCACGGCATTCCAGATCAGGCGAGAAAAAGCACACAACAAACAGAAAACCCAAATGTTGATAGTTGGATAGTACTAACGAACCCTTTAATGACTTGGCTATGGAGTAACACCAATTATCATCAGGTACACCATCGGTATCCTTATTTGTCTTACCGATATTTTCCGGAAATTTTTGAAGCCACGAAGCACGAGCAGCCCTATGCTGTAGTGAACGGCTACTTCCGTTGTACGATCAATTCGCTGAAGCGAGCCTATTATGCAAGCGATGAAGACCTAAAGCCATTTTTGACCTCCTAGGTTGGTTGTTTCACCTCTGCCAGCACGAAGATCGCCAACTCGAAATCAGCTGCTCTGTGTCTAAAGGGCAGCTGATTTCGATTATCAAAGGGTCTGAGTTTTCTAGATTGTTTGTGGTTTTTAAATTAAGACTGTTAGTTTGTGTGGATTCTTTGGGAATCCTATGAATAAGCCTGCTGAAGGTTCTTTGCTGGCAAGTAAAGAGAAAATTTTTGGAGACAGCTACTTTATGTGGCGGATGAGGTGAATTTTGAGATGAAATTTAATACTTTTGGCAAACGAGCAGGGTGGTGGCTCATCCTTTTAGTAGTGGCTTGTGCTTCTATAACTAGCACCGTTGTTCTCTACAGATTCTTGCCCTTCCAGAATAGCTCACGCACTTCGCCACAAACTTTAGAAGCAACAGAAAGTACAATTGCTGTCAATGCCGTTGCTGCCTTAGGAGATTTGGAACCACAAGGAGAGGTTATTACCCTGTCGGCTCCCAATAGTGCTCAAGGTTCGCGGGTTGACCAACTGCTCGTAGAACGGGGAGACAGTGTTAAGACTGGGCAAATAATTGCAATTCTTGACAGTCGCGATCGCCTGTCAGCTGCCCTGAAAAAAGCCCAAAAACAAGTCCTCGTTTCCCAAGCTCGTCTAGCACAGGTAAAAGCCGGAGCTAAACAGGGTGAGATTGATGCTCGCAAAGCGGACATTGGAAACATTTTAGCTGAAAGGCGCGGACAAATTGCTACACAACAAGCAACGATTCAGCGCTTGGAGGCTGAATTGCTCTTTGAAAAGCAAGCTCAATTAGCGACGATTGAGCGTCTCAAGGCTGAGTTGCAAAATGCTAAAAGAGATTGCGATCGCTACTCGCTTTTATATAAAGAAGGTGCTGTCACAAATCAAGAGCGCGATCGCAAGTGTCTGGAACAAAAAACCGCGACTGAGCGCGTCAATGAGGCATCAGCTACCCTAAATCGAATTGTAAACAGTCGTCGAGAGCAAATCATCGAAGCCAAAGCGACGAAGCAGCGGACAATTGACACTCTCCAACAGCAGCTAGCTCAGGCTAAAGCTACCTTAGAGCAGACGGTGGAAGTCCGTCCAGTAGACGTGGCAATTGCTTCTTCTGAACTTGAAAATGCCAAAGCATCTGTGCAACAGGCTCAAGCAGAACTAGACCTAGCTTATGTGCGATCGCCCTCTTCTGGTCGAATTCTGAAAATTAACGCTCGTCCAGGAGAAATCGTCAGCGAAAAGGGAATTGTTGCTCTAGGTCAAACCCAACAAATGTATGTGAAAGCAGAAGTCTATGAAACCGACATCGCTAAGGTCCGTGTCGGTCAACGAGCCATCATTACTAGCAATGGGTTTAGTGCGAAGTTACACGGAACTGTAGACGAGATTGGTTTGGAAATTGGCAAAAAAGATGTTCTCGGTACTGACCCGGTAGCTGATGTAGACGCCAGAGTAGTGGAAGTCAGAATTCGTCTTGACCTAGCAGACAGCAAACTCGTTGCCGGCTTAACTAACTTAAAGGTTAAATCGATAATTAATACTTCCTCTGTTCAATAAAACACTATATATAATTAAATGAAAATATCCACAGCCTGGTTACAACTTAAGTATGAAAAACTCAGGTTATTAGTAGCATTAGGTGGAATTAGCTTCGCGGTAGTTTTGATATTTATGCAACTTGGCTTGCGTGCCGCTTTATTTGATAGTGCTGTCGCTTTGCATTCAAAATTGCAAGGTGACATTTTTTTGGTCAGTCCTCGGTCTACCGCTTTGATTGCTATGGATAACTTTTCTGAACGTCGGTTATATCAATCTTTAGCTTTCGAGGAGGTAGAATCTGTTGTTCCCATCTATTTAGGTTTTGCACAGTGGAAAAATCCGCAAACTAGAAATTATTGGCGCAACATATATGTAATCGGTTTTGAACTTGGCGATAAAGTATTTGATTTACCAGGTGTCAAAGAAAATTTAGATAAGCTGAAAATTCCAGATGTTGTTTTATTTGATGAAGCCTCTAGAGCCGAATTTGGTCCCATTGTTTCCGAATTTAAACGCCAGGGAATAGTTATTACAGAAATCGGAGACAGAGGTCCTAGCAATCGCCGAATTAGGGTAGAAGGATTATTTCAGTTAGGAACTTCCTTTGGAGCCGATGGCAATTTACTGACCAGCGATTTGAATTTTCTGCGGATTTTTCCCCAACGACCAAAAGGATATATTAATCTCGGCATAATTAAATTAAAACCCGGTTATGATGTTATTAAAATCTGCGAAAAATTCAAAAAATATTATCCGACAGATATCAAAGTTTTATCTAAACAAGAATTGATGGAACAGGAAAAGAAATATTGGGATAGTAGTACTCCAATTGGGTTTATTTTTGGTTTTGGTGTAGTTTTGGGAATAATAGTCGGGATTATTATTGTCTATCAAATTTTGTATAGCAACTTATCGGAGCATTTGGGTGAGTACGCAACTCTCAAAGCCATAGGATATAAACATTCTTACTTACTGTCTGTGGTTTTTCAAGAGTCGCTAATTTTAGCAATTTTTGGTTACATTCCTGGCTTTGTTATCGCTTCTGGAATGTATAATGTAGCTAAAAATGCCACACTTTTACCAGTTGCAATGGAACTAACTAGAGCCTTGTTTGTATTGGTCTTGACATTTTTAATGTGTTTTAGTTCTGGGGCTATTGCTGTACGGAAACTGCAAGAGGCAGACCCGGCTGATATTTTTTAGCGCAATACCGTTCAGTTAAGCCTGAAATCCTCTGTAGAGACGCGAAATACGAAGTCTCTACATGCCGAAATAAATACCAAAAATCCTTAACACGCCCGCGTATTGTTTTTTAACATATTGTTAAATATTGAGATTTATGCCGCCTATTGTTATTCGCAATCTTAACCATTACTTTGGCAAAGGCTCACTAAGCAAACAGGTTTTGTTTGATATTAACTTAGAAATTAAAGCTGGTGAAATTATTATCATGACGGGGCAATCGGGGTCAGGAAAAACGACTTTATTGTCGTTAATTGGAGCTTTGCGCTCCGTTCAAAAGGGAAGTTTGAGAGTTTTAGAGCAAGAACTTTTGGGAGGGAATGAAGACCAAATGGTGTGGGTACGTCGGCGAATTGGCTATATTTTTCAAGCTCACAATTTGTTGCAGTTCATGACTGCCCGACAGAATGTACAAATGTCAGTTGAATTGCATGAAAATATTTCTGCTCGTGAAGCTCGTACCAAGGCTGAAGCAATACTCAAGGCAGTTGGTTTGGAGGAGCGAGTTAATTACTACCCTCATAATCTCTCAGGTGGACAAAAGCAGCGAGTAGCGATCGCTCGTGCTTTGGTGAGTCATCCCCAATTGGTTTTAGCAGACGAACCGACTGCGGCATTAGACAGCAAAACTGGTCGAGAAGTTGTAGACCTAATGCAGCATTTGGCTAGAGAACAAGGTTGCACCATCATGCTTGTAACTCACGACAATCGGATTTTGGATATTGCTGACCGCATCCTTCATATGGAAGATGGTCGGTTGGTAAAAGAAACGGTGGCAGATCGTCACTAATAGCACTTTGCACCTTCTGTCCAATACAGACCTAACCCCCAACCCCTTCCCTACGAGGGAAGGGGAGTAAGACTCAAAGCCTCTGACGCCACTTGCTACAACGCGGGGAACCCGCGCAACGCAGTGGCTCCTCCTCATAGGAGAGAGGAATGGAAGTGAGGTCACGCATTGTACTGCACCCAAGCGAGAACCGCTAAAAACCAATCTCAAACATTAAGCTTTTAATTGAGGAAAAACTGTGCAAAATAAATTATTTCCAACTTGGGCAGAGGCAATTACCCAACCAGCGACTGAATTTGGTTTAACACCCCTGCGTGTTATTACTGGTGCTATTCCCACGGGGTTACGGGGTTCTTTATATTACAACGGTCCTGCACGGCTAGAGCGCGGCGGAAGACGAGCGGGACATTGGTTTGATGGGGATGGGGCAGTTCTGGGGGTTCATTTCACCGATACAGGTGCTACTGGGGTTTATCGTTACGTACAAACAGCGGGATACCAAGCAGAAGAAAAAGCTGGAAAGTTCCTGTTCGAGACTTATGGGATGACACCACGAGTACCGATTTGGAAACAGTTGGGTGCAAGACCAAAGAATTGTGCAAATATTTCGGTGATGGCGTTGCCCGATAAGCTGTTAGCGCTGTGGGAGGGGGGGCTACCCCATGCCCTTGACCTGGTGAACCTCAAAACTTTTGGACTCGATAATTTAGGAGGGTTAGCTGATAGCGGAGCTTATGCGGCTCATCCGAAGCTTGACCCACAAACACAAGCAATTTACAACTTTGGGGTAACTTATGGGGTAAAAGCAGTGTTGCATATCTACCAGTGCGATCGCACGGGTCAGATTCAACAACAAGCTGAAATAGAACTCGATGGTCTGCCCTTGATACATGATTTTGTGCTGGCTGGTAATTATCTGGTGTTTTTCATTCCTCCGGTGCGGCTAAATCCAGTTCCATACCTAGCAAGGATGGCTTGCTTCGGTGATTCCTTGCAATGGCAAAAAGAACAGGGAACACAAATTATAGTGATTGATAAAACTACGCTCAAAGTAGTTAGTCGTAGCACAGAGTCGTCTTGGTTTCAGTGGCATTTTGCTAATGGTTATACTGATGCTAGTGGCTGTGCCGTAGTACACCTCGTCCGCTATGAAGATTTTCAGAGTAATCAGTTCAACAAAGAGGTGGCGACAGGTCAAACACGTACAATTGCCAAGGGAAGGCTCTGGAAAGTACGTCTAAACCCGCAATCGGGCAAGGTGATCGAAATGCATCAACTGCTCGATCGCAGCTGCGCTTTTCCCAGCGTACCTCCACATCGGGTGGGGCAAGAATCGCGCTTCACTTATTTATTAATGCATCGGTCCGGGGTTGATATCGGTCAGGAATTGTATGGTGCGATCGCTCGTTTCGACCATCAAACCAAAACCCTTATCGAAGCCGACTTCGGTGAAAACCGTTATCCGATGAAAGCTATTTATGCTGTTGATGCTGAAAATCCGGAAAAAGGTTGGGTTTTAACTGTAGTATTTGACGGCAATTCTTGCAGTAGCTCTGTCTGGATATTTGAGCAAGAGCATCTTGATGCTGAACCAGTTTGCAGGCTGGCATTACCCAGTGTAGTTTCTTTTGGGTTTGGGGGAACCTGGAAATCCGCTTCAGTGGCAAACACTTTTTGAGGACATAAAGATGCAGAAGAAGTGCGATCTGTTGGATGCGATCGCCTTTCTTTCTTTAGATACTCTCCTAGAGTCTACCTATAAGCAAGATCCAAAAGCCAGCCGCTGATATTAAAATCGCCACCAAGTTTTTTGCATGTAACTGAGAATCGCAAAAGCGATCGCTGCCAAAAACAAGAGCCAAATTACACCCCCTGGCATAAAACCGAGAATCCCAAAGCCTCTGAGTACCCAAACGGCGATCGCAATTCCAAAAAGGAAGCCGCAAGTTTGGGTTAATAGACGATTTAATTTATTAGAAGATTGACTCACTTTCATTGCCCGCTCCATCGCAACAGCTTATCAAAGCATAACGGGCATTGCAAAACTTTATAATTTTACGTCAGAGACCGATCGTGTCAAAGGCTCTACTTTTAAAGCTAGTTCAGTATTTACCGATGAAGGGAAGTTCATCATAAAATTACATATTTTTCCCTAAAGTTTGGGAATAATTAGCTTATAAGCAATTTTTCCGGAAAATTTATCTATGGAAGTGGAACTACAATTAGTCGGTTGTCATGGATGGAGTTAAAGACTTTACATTTTAACTGCGTAAGTGGCTTTGAGGAGTAACCAAAATCAATATGTCTGCGTTTTATATCCCAAATATTACTACAGGTGACGATATGACTTGGAGTCAAGACAAGCAAAAGTTACTCATGGAGGGTGAAATTTTGGTAGAAACGCGATCGCATAATGCTTGGGGTGGTGCTGTCACTGCTTGGATGTATGTGCCTTTAGTGCGATCGCATGTCTGGCAGCAATTAACAGATTACCCGCGTTGGGTGCAATATTTTCCTGATATAACAAAGAGCGAAGTAACACATCGAGGTGAGGTGAAACGTCTGTATCAAGCAGCACAAAAAGCATTTTTATTTTTCACGGCACAAGTTGAAATCTACCTCAACGTTGCCGAAGAAATTGGTCAGCGAATTCAATTTCGGATGGAAAAAGGAACTTTTGCAGACTTTACAGCTAATTTAGAACTAAAAGATTGCGGTAATGGCACATTGCTAGCTTATAGTGTGCAAGCTACGCCTAATATTCCTATACCATCGATGTTTATTCAGCAAGCAATGAATTTAGAATTGCCGACCAATATGCGTAAAATGCGACAAGTGCTTATGTTAGGTCAGTAATACCAATGTCACAGGCAAAACCTATTTTAGAATTTTGGTTTGGTCATCCCGATGAGCTCAGTTACGGTAAACCTCAAAAAATTTGGTTTAATAAAACACCAGAGTTTGATGAGGAACTGCGAACTCGATTCGGCACAGATTACCAAAAAGCCGCAGCGGGACACCTAGACGATTGGATCGACTTACCTGAAACTTGTCTAGCGCTGATTTTGTTGTTAGATCAGTTTCCCCGAAGTATATTTCGCGGTACTCCTGAAGCCTTCGCTACTGATTGGGAAGCACTTTCAGCAGCGCAGCAGGCGATCGCACTCTTGTACGATCGCCACTTTTTGCCTGTACAACGCTGGTTTATCTACTTACCTTTTCAACACAGCGAAAATCTAGATCATCAGCATCAGAGTCTAAAACTATTTCAGCAACTCAGTCACGATCCTGACAGCACCAGTGCAATTGAGTATGCATATCGTCATCTGAAAATAATTGAGCGTTTTGGGCGATTTCCTCATCGCAATGCAATTTTAGGGCGCATTTCTACCCTAGAGGAAAAAGAATTTTTACAGCAACCAGCTATATAGGTTTAAACTCACATCTTGCACCTGGAAATATGGATGTAATTTAATTACTCAGTATTAAACTTAAACCTTTGATTTAGCGATAGGGGTACTATTAATGATAAGCAATTTAGTATGAGGATTGTTTATGCAACACAATTTGCAGCATCAACTGTAAATAGCTGTGTTTTATAACTTAAATTAAATTATTTTCAATTTTAAATTTCCGATTTTGGATTGCCTTCATCTCAAATCATATTATAATAAACCTCGTTTACCATTGGGACGTACAGTCATCCAATTAGTCTTAGCTACTGCCAGCTGCTCCTCAGAAATTTTCGCACCAGTTAAATTAGCACCACACAGATTAGCACCTCGGAGATTGGCATTATTAAGATAAGCATAGCTAAGGTCTGCACCTCGCAAATCTGCTGCTTCTAAATCCGCATGACTAAAGTAAGCCTGACTCAAATTAGCATCTCTAAGATTCGCACGGTTAAGAGAGCTTCTGCCAAAGTCAGTGTTGTGGAGATTAGCTCCTTGGAGGTTGGTTTTCTCCAATTGAGAGGAATGGAAATTCGTTCCCGATAATTCTGCTCCTTGCAAATTCAGTAGATTCAAATTGTGTTGGGCAAAATCTCGTCTTCCTTTAACGTAAGCCGTTAATAAAGCTTGAGTATCTAATTTCCGACTAACTTTACTATTTTGATGCAAAGTACTATTGCTGTTTGCCAAAGTAGTTGATTTTGTAGTCATCACTCCTTGCCGTATTCCTGGAGCTTGTAAAGCTGCTCCTTCTGCGGCTTTGGCTCGTCTTGCGCGAATTGCTGCTGCTAACTCCTGAATCCCTGCACTAGAAGAAGGGCTAGAAGGATTGCTGCAATACACACTAGAATCTTCCAAGTGGTTACGTGTTAGAGAAGTTCGCTCTTTCACGCTCACAGAAGATTGAGCAACCATACTTTGTGCCAAACTGTCCAGGTATGGTTCCATCTCTAGTGCTCTGAGTACTTCTTCGGCTGACTGATAGCGATTGCGTACTGAGACTTCGAGCATTTTTCGCAGCACTTGTGTTAAGTGAGCGCTGACTTGTACAAGCTGTTCCCACATCATTTCCCCGGTTGTGGGATTGTAGTCCAAATCTCTAGGAGATTTGCCAGTCAGCAGATAAATGGATGTTACTCCCAGCGCGTAAATATCACTGGCGTAAACTGGACGCATAGCCATTTGCTCTGGAGGGGCAAAACCAGGAGTGCCAATTGCGTATGCAGTTAATGCTGTTTGCTCGGATTGGTTTGTAACTTGACTAACTTGGTTTTTGACGGCTCCAAAGTCGATCAGAACTAATCTGACATCTTGATCGCGGCGAATCAAGTTGGCTGGCTTGATATCGCGGTGAATCACCTTTTGCTCGTGGATGTATTGTAGCAATGGCAGCATCTCGCTCAAGAATTGCTTGACTCCGGCTTCGCTCAAAACTCCGTCGCGTTTCACCTCCTGTTGAAGGGTAGCGCCACTGATGTATTCCTGGACTAAGTAGAATTGTTCATGATCTTCAAAATAGTCTAGCAGCCGAGGTACTTGGGGATGATTGCCAATTTTGCCTAGGGTTTTCGCTTCTCGCTCAAACAGTTCCCGCGCCATTTCTAAAATGTGTGGTGCGGTTCCCGAAGGACGTAGTTGCTTGATTACACAACTTGGTTCGCCTGGTAAGGCTTCATCTTGGGCTAAAAAGGTTGCACCAAAACCACCTTGACCTAATGGTTTGAGCACCCGATAGCGATCGCGCAACCGCAAAAGCGAGCCACAAGACTGACACCTTTGGCTGTATGCCAAATTTTCTGGATTGAGACAGATCGGATTTAAGCAGTAGCTCATGCACTGTCAACTCGCTGCACGAATAATTACGGGGGAGCATTAAACTCTCTTTTCATTATTTAAACAAAAATCTACTTTTGCCAGGTCATTTTCGCTGGAATCTTTTGAAGAGTTGCTAAAGTTAGCCACCAGCTTAAGTAAAGTAATCATAAACCCCCGAAAATCTACTCTAATCAACCTCGCAGCTACTTTCTCGGCTTGGTTTCAACCCGAATAGTTACGATATCAAAAATTTTTCTACGTGAATTAATATATATATTTAGTACGAATTAAGTTTGACCGCATAAGTAATATTACATTTTCATAAAATATTTGATTTTTACAGAGTTTTTTCTGAAACGAAGAACAGACAAGGTAAGATTAAATTATATTCAAGTACACTTGAACAACTGTTCATGTGTTATATTCATTTTAGTATTTAGAAGAAAATTTATGGCAACTGTAACCCAAATGAAATGTGCTTGTCCTTCTTGTCTGTGTGTCGTTCACATCGAGGATTCGATTAAAAAGGACGATAAATCTTATTGCTCTGAAGCTTGCGCTGAAGGTCATAAAACCATGAAAGGCTGCGCTCACAATGGTTGTGGGTGTTAACAAGTGACTGTGAACTGGGGACAAGGGGAAGAGGAAAAAACCAATTTATGTGAATAATCTCTTTCCTAGTCCAAGCGTCCAAGCGTCCCCAGTCCAAGCGTCCCTAACTTACAAACTAGACATCACATCGCGTGCGGCAGTCAAAGTCCGCTCAATATCTTCTTGGGTGTGAGCAAACGAGGTAAACCCAGCCTCAAACTGAGACGGTGCTAAGTAAACACCCCGCTCTAACATTCCGCGATGGAAGCGTCCAAATTTGGCTGTATCCGACTTTTTCGCATCCTCGTAGTTATGGACTGGTCCTGAGGTAAAGAATAAGCCGAACATGCCGCTAATTTGTCCACCGCAAGCTGCGTGACCGGTTTCAGTCGCAATTTGTAGCAAGCCTGAAGCTAGCTTGTTGGTAATTTGGTCAAGATACTCGTAAGTACCCGGCTTTTGCAGCAATTCCAGTGTCTTAATGCCAGCAGTCATCGCCAAAGGATTACCAGAAAGCGTCCCGGCTTGATACATCGGACCTGCGGGGGCAACCATTGACATGATATCCTGGCGACCTCCGTAAGCTCCTACTGGCAAACCACCGCCGATGATTTTACCCAAAGTAGTCAAATCCGGGGTGATACCAAACTTCTCTTGAGCGCCACCATAAGCGATACGGAAGCCCGTCATTACCTCGTCAAACACCAATAACGCCTTATGCTCGTGGGTCAGCTCTCGTAGCCCTTCCAAGAAGCCTGCATCGGGAGTAATAAATCCAGCATTGCCGACGACTGGCTCAAGAATGACACCCGCAATTTCGTCGCGGTTCTCTTCAAACAAAGCTTTGACGGCTTCTAAGTCATTGTAAGGGGCGTTTAGAGTGTTGGCAGTTGTCGATTTTGGCACTCCTGGGGAGTCGGGTAAGCCGAGTGTAGCAACACCAGAACCTGCTTTCACCAAGAACATATCAGCATGACCGTGGTAGCAGCCTTCAAACTTGATGATTTTGTCGCGTCCAGTAAAAGCCCGCATCAACCGCAGCGCTGCCATACAAGCTTCTGTGCCGGAGTTAACAAATCTGACCATTTCGATGCTGGGGACGGCAGCGATTACCATCTCTGCCAGTACATTTTCTAGTACTGAGGGCGCACCGAAGCTTGTGCCTTTTTCTAAGGCTTCATGCAGTGCGGCAATGACTTCCGGATGAGCGTGACCGCAAATCGCTGGTCCCCAAGTGCCTACATAGTCGATATATTGGTTGCCATCGACATCCCAAATATACGCGCCTTTAACGCGATCGAACACGATTGGTTGTCCACCCACAGATTTGAAGGCGCGGACAGGAGAACTGACGCCTCCTGGCATTAAATTTTGGGCAGCCGCGAAGATTTCTTCTGATTTTGTAGTTTTAATCGTGGTATTTACCAAGGTTTTCTCCTAACAGTGAAAACAAAAGCTCTATCTTAGGATAGGCGTAATAGCTGCCTAGAACCTATATATTAGTAAATTACCTGAACCAAGAAAATAACAATATGTTATATAAATCGAATCAAGATTTGCCTTCAGATATTCGCACTCGATTATCTGAGCCATACCAGGATCTTTACCGGGCAGCTTTCAACTCGGCTCTACACTGGTATGGCGAAGCAACAAAAGCTCATAAAGTGGCTTTAAGTGCTGTAAAAATGCAGTCTGCCATGAACAGGAATGTTGTTGTTTAAGATGAAATAACAGAGTTTAATTTAAAAAATTACTCCAGCTGCTTCATCCATAATGGTATCGTAAATCAATAATTATTTTTGCATTTACTTGCAGCAGCTGGTATGTTTTCGATTGATTCGCATTCAGTCCCTGTTGAGAAAATTCGCTACGATGACAGGGGTCTAGTACCCGCAATAATCCAGGATTATCTGGATGGTACTGTTTTGATGATGGCATGGATGAATCAAGAGTCGTTGCAGAAAACTTTAGAAACTGGGGAAACTTGGTTTTGGAGCCGATCGCGTGAAAATTTGTGGCACAAGGGAGAGACTTCGGGACATTTACAAAAGGTACGAAGTATCCGTTATGACTGTGATAGTGATGCTCTATTAATTGGGGTTGAGCAGTTAGGAGATATTGCCTGCCATACAGGAGAACGGAGTTGTTTTCATCAAGTAGATGGGACAATTACTGCACCACCAGCCGATACGTTGTCGCAATTGTTTCAGGTGATATGCGATCGCCGCGATAATCCAAGTGAAGATTCTTATACTTGTAAGTTGTTTGCTGGGGGTGATAATAAGATTTTGAAAAAGATTGGTGAGGAATCTGCTGAGGTGGTGATGGCGTGTAAGGATGATGAACCAGATGCGATCGCTGGTGAGGTTGCTGATTTGCTATATCATACTTTGGTCGCTTTGGCTCATCATCATGTTGATTTGAAGGCGGTTTTTCGGAAGTTGCAGGAAAGAAGGAAGTAAAACGAACCGCCAAAACGCCAAGAACGCCAAGGAGGAGGGGAAGAGGGGATTAAGCTTCCCCTGCCGTCATGCTGGGGATTTCTTTATAGTCCATAAAAGAACTTTCTTAGGCTGACTTAAACAACCTCTACCAATTCCAGCCAAATTAAATTTAGCCATCATCGCTACTTTCCGAATGATATTTGCCGCACCGTTGCAATCGGCGTTTATTTTTATTCCGGTTGAAGTTTTAAACAAACCACGCTTAACTCTAATTCCACTTGACTTCCACCCTTCGGGTTTTGCACCAAATTTAGGTAGAGAATCGTTATCTAAAAAAGAAGCTTTTGAAGTATAAGATTCTTCAGTTTCAATGAACTTAATATCGTATTGTTCACACAATTGCTCAATACGACTTTTTAGTCTTGCTGTTGGGATTTGAATAAATTTTTGATTATTTTTCTTCCCCATATTTGAACTGTCTTTTTGTCCAGTATTCCAGCCAAAAACTATAGAACCAATTTTATTTTCTAAGCAATGGTTGATAACAATTATTGCAGCTTTGTTAACAGCATCTCTCATTTGACGGTTACGCTTTTCTGTAATTGCTGCAAGTCTGTTAGACCAAAACCCTTGAGGTTTGTTTTCTTTGATTTTGGCTACAGATTTGTTATACCACTGATTCAAACTTTTTAAATGCAACCCATCAATAATGATAGAGGTTCCAACGTTAGAGACGCAAGTTAACCAATTATTTATGCCGTGGTCAATACCTAATACTTTGGCTTGGTCGGTTTCAAATGTTTTAGTTGGTTGCTGATAAATAAATTCAGCATAAAAACATCTATTTCTTGGTAAAATTCTAATCTCTTTTATTTCTGTCCAATTTAAATTTGATGGCATCGGTAGATGAAAATCAGTTATTCCAAACCAAGCTTTTACTTGATTACCTAAAGGAAACCGAATTAAATTATTTTTCAACTTTAACCATTTTTTTGGATAAGTAATTGTAAACATCCCACCTGGTTTGCGGTAGTTTGGGACTTTAGGTTTTTGGTCTAAAGTGTCTTTTTTAGCTTTTGCTAATAACTGTTTGAAAGATTTAAAAGCCTCTCCTACATTTATGCAAGTTTGTTGCATAGAAGAGGCATAACCAGCGTTGAAATGTTTATTTGTTTTCATTTCTGACGTTAGGTCAAACCCGGTAACTATTTTACGGGTTTTAAACCATATCTGACGACCATAATAAACAGAGCAGTTGTAAAGAGTATTAGACTCTGTGCATAAATACTCTATTATGGCTTGGGTATCTTTATCAGTTTTAATTAATATTTGCTGACAACCAAACAATTTGTTTACCTCTCTTTTCTATATTTATATGTTAGACTATTGGTTGATAAATATCAAACTATCAACCAAGTTTTATGAGAAAAGATTCTATAGGTTACAGACACAGTGAGCATTCTGTCGGTTTAGCTACAATACATTTAGTTTGGATACCTAAACGCAGAAAACCAATATTAGTAGGAAATATAAAATTAAGATTATCAGAGATTCTTGATTCTGTTGCTCATGATAATAATTGGATTATCAAAGCTAAAGAGATTGCGTCAGACCACGTTCATTTGCTTGTGGAGTATGACGAAAAAACTGCTATTTGTGATGTCATTAAACTGTTTAAAGGACGTAGTTCTAGGCTGTTGAGAGAAGAATTCCCAGAACTAAAAAAGCTTCCGTCCCTTTGGACTAGAAGCTACTTCTACGATACATCGGGCAAAGTAAGCACAAGCAATGTGATGGCTTATATAAATGACCCGCATCATGAAAGACATTAATTAATTAATATTGAATGCAGATAAATCTGCGCGAGTCGCTTTTCCACCCCGGTCCTACGCTGTAGAAAGCGGTACTGCGTACCTATTCTTCCGGGGCTACCAAGCTCCCGGCTGTTTTACGTGTTTAGAAGGTGAAGGTGGTACGGAGTACACCTACGGTTGTTGTGTCGTTGCGGCTGTCGCTTTCGGGATTGAATAGGACAAAGGCGCCTGGGGTGATGCTGATGTTGTCAGTTAGGCGCAAGCGGTAGTATGCTTCTAAATGGTAGGGTACTGCTCTATTTGCGCCGGCAGGTGTAAGTCTGGCGTCTCCACTAGCGTCGGTACGGTAAAGTGGTTGACCAAAAATAAGACCTGCATTATTGCCTTTATTGAAAAGATCGTTGAAGTGAAGTCCTACCATCCAACTGGTGAAGGTGGTGGAAGCATCAACTCTACCGGAAGAATCGTCAACAAATAGTGCTGCACCATACCCAGATAAAGCGACTTTGGGAGAAAATCTCCAGGTTGCTGTACCACCAAAGGAGTTGAGTTTGACGGGTATTCCTAGAGGAACCCCAGCTAAAGAACCAATATCACCGCTAACTAATCCTGTACCTAAGATGTTTATCTCGTGGTAACTATTGGCATAGTTCAAACCAATATCTATTGAACTGGTTGGTCTAAATGTTAATTGTGCAGCAACAACGCTACTACCGCTAAATACGCCGGCGCCCAATGGTGTGTTAGGGACTCCTGGAAGTATATCGGGAGATGAACTGGGAAGATTCGCGTTTACACTGCCATACAATGCTCTCAAATCGAGTTGCTTTGAAAGGCTGAAAATAAAGCCTGCGGCTGATGCTAAACCAGTACCTGAAGTACCCCCAGAAACGCGCACTACAGGGTTTAAGCCGGCAAAGCGAGAAATTGCTTCTTGTCCTTCACCATAAAATGGAGTGATGGGAGGAAAAGCGTCGGATACTTCCGCAGCAGTGCCGGCAAACAAAGTTAATTTATCGGCGACGGGAAAGATGTAAAGTAGTTTGTAAAGCTGAATAGTGTTGGCGCTGACGTTGGATAAGGTTTTGACGTCTAGTCCAGGAAATTGAGGTTCAAAGCTTGTACGAGCGCTGCTAGCAGTCAGTAGGGGTGAAGCTAATCCTAAACTTTGTTGAATGCTACCAGAACCATCTACACCGCCTAAGAAATTGTAAGATTGCAACCCAGTAATTAGTAAGTCTTTGCCTGTAAAACTGGTGTTGAGATTCAACCGGACTCGATTTACCAAAACGATATTCGGATCGTTTCGATCTTGTGCGCCTCCTGTGGCACCAATAGCTGATATAATTGCTTCACCATTGAGTTTAGTTGTTGTGGAAAACTGATTCGCCTCCAGTTTAGCGGTGTTAGCTTCTAAAGCGTCTACTCGACCCCGCAATGTCGCTAGTTCAGCAGAAAATTCCTCTTGCAGTCTTTGCAAGGTGACTAAATCTTCTTTTTTTACCAAATCGGCGGTTGCGGTGGCAATTAGTTCGTTAACTCGATCCAAACACGCATTTAAACCAGCGGCAAATTCATAACGAGTCATGGCACGATTGCCGCGATAAGTTCCATTTGGATATCCGGCAATACAACCGTAGCGCTCTACTAAGGATTGCAATGCTTGGAATGCCCAATCGGTAGGCTTCACATCAGACAGTTGCGATACAGATGTTACCTGTTCTTGTATTTCTGATGCTGCTATTAGGTTTGAAGAGTCTGAAGGAGAATTGGAATTTTTTAAGACTGTTTGCGGAAAAAAAGTAGAAGCAGCTACTGCTAAATCAGTACTTTCTTGCTTTTGATTTAATACAGGTACTGATTCAATTTTCTCATTAATAGAGATAGTTTCATCAAAGATATTATTGCTGGAAACTACTATGTTTTCAGAATAATTTAGAGGCTGGGTGTCAGACGCTGTTTCTTCAAAATTAGGCATCGCTTGCACAGGTAACATTCCAGCAAGTAAGTACAGAAAACTTACTCCCCCAGCAGAAGCTAGCAGATTTACTTTCATGGCAACTCCTCACATCAAGATTGAAAAGCAAAATTTAGAATCAATGGTTAATTGAGCTTCAAGGCATCCATTGAAACTGTAAAAGTACACTTAATTGAATGTATAAAATTATTTTAATTAAAGTTACTTACACTCTATAGTTCCGACTGGAACCATTAATAATAGTAAATACTATTTCTGCCAACAATTGACACAAACAAGCATTGGGAATTCTTATGATTGTTATATACTCGACTCGTGTTCAACCTATGGCTGGCGATGTTGGAATTAGTCAATATTGGTTGAAAGTGGGAAATTTTACTTTTTTCTTGCTATAAAGTGAATTAAATAGTATTTTAAGGATGGGTTATTGTGAAAAGTTTTTGGAAAAAAAGTTATAGACGGCTGTTCTAGGTGAATTTCCGGCGTTGCTGAATATAAAGGCTGAAATTTCTAATTCATCGTAGAGACGTTCCGGCGGAACGTCTCTACAAATAATAATTTTAATGTTAGAGTCATCCGTAAAAATTTCTTTCTTCATATTTCAAATCAGTAACGCCGAATTTCCTACTCTTGATTTCCTACTTTTGTGTGAGTAGGCAAAATTCGATTGAGATATTGCAAAATTGCCAGAGTGATGACAACACTAAAGGAAAACCCTAACCAAAAGCGATCGGTAACGATTCGCGGTTGATCTAATGCCCAACCTCCCAAGGGAGAACCGATAAAATAGCCAATAGCCCAACACAGAGAATTGATGGATAAATAAACACCACGTTGAGATTCGGGGGCTAAATCGGTGACTAATGAGGAGGCTGAGGGGATAAAGGAAGTTATCGCAACGGCAAATATTGCCAATGCCAAAGCTGCCCAAACTAGATTATCGGATGTCGCAACACCACAAGCCCAGATGAAGATGAAACCAATTCCCCACAGTAAGCAAGAAAAGGTAAACGCTACTGTGTGAGAAAAGCGTTTTAAGATACGGGCAACGGGTATCTGTGAGAGAATAGCGATCGCTAAATGCAGTGCGAAAAGGGCACTAATAGTAGTTTCCGAAAATCCTTGTCCTGAGTTACCCACCGACACAAAGTTTTTAAAGTAGATGGGGATGGTGCTGTGTAGTTGGGAAAGGTAGGTGGTGAAGATGATATTCAGGATAATGTAGACCAAAAAAGGGCGATCGCTTAATGCTGCCATCCAACTTGAAGCGATATCTTGCGGCTTCTGTGATTGTCTCATATCTGGTTGACCGGTTTGGGCGATCGCCAGATAAACAACTCCAAAAAAGACAATAAAAGAGATGGCATCAATAATAAATAGCGATCGATAACTTCCACTTATCGTCACCAAAACGCCACCTAAGACAACTCCCATCCCCAAACCGAGATTATCTGCCAGTCGCGTAATCGCATAAGCTTCACGGCGATTTTCGGTTGGTGTCAAGTCGGCAACAACGGCTTCATTTGCGGGCCAGTATAAACCCAAACCTAAGCCTGTAATTAAGTTACCGATTACCAAAGTAGCAAAATTCTGGCTTGCAGATAATACTAAAGAACCAATTGCCGAAATTGCTGCTGAAAACAACAATGTGCGTCTGCGTCCCCACGATGGAGAATCAACACCAATACCACCTAAAACTCTGCCTGCAACACCAGAAATCGACGCGCTACCCAAGGCAAAACCGACAGCGGTTGTAGATAAACCGACTTTGTTAACGAAAAAAATCGGGGCATAAAACAGGGTAAAGCCTGTGCCCATTTCTAACATAAGTCTACCGACTGCCAAAATCCAAACTTGGGGATGAATCTTAGGAAACCACGATGGAAACTGGAACTTGGGCGGAAATTTCAACGATCGCTTTTGCTCAACTTTTGTTCATTATAAATTTAAAAAATTATTTTTAATTTTTAATCTGTCAAAGGGGCTAAATTCTCTTTTTTGTAATTCTTATCATTCATCCTGATTTTCCTCACTGATTCCACAGAGTTTCCACAGCTATTTTACAGGTTTTCCACAACCGCTTGACGATTTCATCGGCTCTTGATGACGATCGCTTAATTTTTTAGTGTTAGGGATACTTGACTTAAAGGACTGAGTTTTTATGAAGATTTGTCACATAAAATCGCCTATAAGCCTGATTATTTCGTACTTATTTAGTTTTAAGCAACTGATTTGTAACATTTCGCAGCATTGACAAACCTACCCCCTCTTAGCGCACAATGATTCGGCTTGCTTTTGTAATCGGCAGTGCGGCTGTGTAAAATTACCCAGTTGTTGCCTTGTGATTGTTGGTTAGGCATTCATACAGTGTGTTGTCCAAAGGCTGGTTACAGCAAGCAACGTGTACTTTATTGATTAACCTGATAGGGGGAAAATAGAAATGAACGCAACGGTTAGCATATTTACAGAAATTCCCGAAACGCTCCACGAATCCCTCAAAAGTTACTTAGAATTACATCCCGATTGGGATCAAAATCGAGTATTAACGGCGGCGCTGTCACTATTTTTGCTGCAAAATGGAGATAGCGATCGCCGTGCGGCTCGCGTATATCTGGAAACTCTCTTTCAAAATTGCTAAGTATAAATGCGGCAGCGATCGCCAGAAACAGCTAAGATACAACATCTCAGCCATCGCTCTTGGTGCTGTTAACCGGGCTGACTCAGGTTTCTTTTTTAGTTAGAGTATAGTCAGATGGCGATGGTTTCCAAGGGCGCTTAACGGCGGTTAACCCCTGCATTGCCAAGTAGCAACCCTACCTCAAACAAAGGAAAATTTTATATGTAAAACTCTCAATCTTCTCTAAATTTAAAAGACTGAAAATTGAAGTAATTTATACAAACTGCCATGGCATTCAGCAGCTCGAGCAAATCAAATTTACCTGACAATTGCTCAAATTGAAACTAAATCTACTTGGATGAGAGTTAACAACTGTGAAAGCAAGACGCACCCGATTTAAATTTTAAATCAATAATTTGCAAAAACTCTCTGGCTGTAGTTGTGTAGCAAATACATCAATAGCCTGTCTTTGGGCGTTTGCTGTGTTAATTTAGCTTTTGATACCAAAGAGATTCACGCCTTCAGTGCATCAAAAGTCAAGAGTCAAAAAACTCTAGACTCTTGACTCAGGACTTGCTATCAGACTGGGGCAGAGTAGGACATTCAAATTTATACCCTACGCCGCGTACAGTCTGGATTAATGCTGGCTGACTAGCATCGACTTCAATCTTCTTGCGAATTTGACCGATATGCACATCCACAACGCGCTGGTCGCCGACGTATTCATAGTCCCATACTTCTTGGATGAGTTCGGCTCGTCGCCAAACTCGACCGGGATGGCTGGCTAAGAAATGCAATAAGTCAAATTCTAGAGCAGTTAAAAGTACTGGTTGGGTGTTAAGTGTTACCTCTCTGCGTACTGGATCGATCATCAATTTTTCAAATACCAGGCGTTTCTGTTCTGCGGTAGTCACAACCCGCTGACGCCGCAAAATTGCTGCTACTCTGACTTCTAGTTCTCCCAGACCAAATGGTTTGGTGAGATAGTCATCAGCACCTTTAGCAAAACCGCGAATTTTATCAGCTTCGTCTGTACGGCTAGTCAGCATGAGAACAAAGACACCGTTACGGCTTTGCATCTCTTGGCAGAGGTTAAACCCAATTACATCTGGCAAATTCACATCTAGAATCACCAAATCTGGGTTAAATTGCTCAAATAAAGCTATGGCAGTCTTACCGTCTTCGGCAGCCTCTACCTGATAGCTCTGCTTAATCAGAAAGCGTTGAATTAAATTACGAACCGCAGGGTCGTCATCAACTACAAGAACTTTGGCAGGAGCCATGACCATCACTTTGCACAAAAAATCATAGGATTAATAAAGGTCGCCGCGTAAAAGCGTGGTTTCACGGGGATAATAACAATCTACAAGTCTAATGTATTAATTTCCCGATCGCCCAAGTAATAGTGTAATCAGGATTCTGGACAATTAGAACGGAATATTCTGCCGATCGCCAGTGTTGCACCTAAGTACAGATGTTTAACAAGTCAAGTTATTTTTGTCGAGTCATCAGATGTAACCCGCATTCCGCACCACTTGCGTAAGCAAGGAACACTTTTGTGATTTTAGTTGCCTGGTTATTTAAAACGCTTCAATTCTAAATCGATATGTAGCTCAATGCCACAAGCCAGTTCAAAACTAATTATTTAAAATATCCAGGTACGGTGAGATGCAAAATCCGAAACAGAAAAGTTAATTTTTTCATCTAAGGATGCCTTTTAGGTATTTTTCGCTTAAATTCAAGATTAGAGCTAGAATTGGGCAACGACATGAGGGGATACACTGAGTTATAACAATATGTTAAAGTTCCTATAGTTAAATTTTTCAGGTCTATGATATTGCTCCCCGTGCTACTATCCTGGTAGGGCAATAATCGAGGGAAACTTAAGTTTCAACCGAGATCAAACCTAAAAAACCGTTTTTCCTTCAAAGAAAGGCTGCTGCCAACTAAGGCTATACGTAATAAACTCCCATGAGCGATCAAAATCCCTACGAAAAACTTGGGGTATCAGAAGGTGCTAGCTTCGATGAAATTCAAGACGCTCGCAATCGCCTGTTGGAGCAATACAATGGCGATACAAAGCGTGTAGAAATCATTAACGTGGCTTACGATGCGATTTTAATGGATCGCTTACGGATGCGCCAAGAAGGTAAAATCAAAGTACCCGAACGCATTCGGTTTCCAGAACGCCTCGTGCAAGCCCCTGCGAAAGAAAGTCCCACCAAGAGCGAACAACTATCAAGCGCTTGGCTGCAACGAATCATTGATAAACCAACGCCTCCAGATGTGTTGTTACCTGGAGCTTGGTATCTGGGTTTGAGTGCTATTAGTGTGTTTTACCAAGCCGGGGGCGATCAGGTTTTACAGTTGGCTTTGGTGCTAGGTGTTGGTATAGGTATTTACTTTCTCAATCGCAAAGAAGGTAAGTTTGGTCGAGCAGTTTTGTTGACTCTGCTCGGCTTAATAGTGGGTTTAATTGCTGGGGGACTAGTTGCTAGCTTAGTTTTGCCGCAAATAACATTTATCAGTATGACGCCAAATCAGTTTTCTTCTGTGCTGACGTTTATATTGTTGTGGTTGTTTAGCAGCTTTCTACGTTAAGCGTGCTTGCTGTTTGATGCCTCCTGCTCTAAAACCAAATCCACAGCCGCGCTCAAATCCTTGACAATTAAATCAGGGTTGTATACTGCCAATTGGGAGCGATCGCGGATGCCACACTCTACAGCCATCACCTTAACGCCATGATTTTTAGCAGCGGTGATGTCGGCTTCTGTATCCCCCACCATCCAAGTCTCAGCGCATGGTGGTAGTTCTTTTATTGCCCGTTCCATCAGTAAAGGTTTATCATCAATGTCGCGGGTTTTAATGTAGTCGTTGGTTAAGCAATAACAACGATTCTCCGGGAAAAACCTGCCTAAATCGTGTTTTTTAAAGGCATAATCAAGTTCCTTAACCCGACGCATCGTCATTACAGCCAAATCGATTCCAGCTTCTTGAATTTTTAACAGTGCTTCCACAGCGCCTGGGGCAAGGGTGTCATAATCAAAGTAATGTTGTGTATGCACGGTTTGTCGTCGCAGCTGGGCAAATTCTTGTGCCTGTACTTCGTCTAAACCGGAATTTAAGGCAATTTGTTTTTCCGGAACCCGCGATCGCTTCAATTGCCAAAATTCCCCTTTTGAAAGTTCTTGTACTGCTTGGTTTGGACGCTGTGTCTTCTCCAGACAGAATTGATAAACGCGGTAGTACCGTTCGGAAACATCAATAATTGGACCGTCAAAGTCTGTAATTAGTCTTAACATTTAGGGAAATGTAAATTTTATTTACAGATTAACTTAAATCGTATTATCTTTTCAATGCAGGCTACCGCGTTTGATTTGTTCCTTTTCAATGGCTTCAAATAAAGCCTGAAAGTTACCTTCACCAAAACCTTGAGCTTGAAAACGACGCTCGATAAACTCAAAGAAAAAGGTAGGCTGAGTGAAAATTGGCTGAGTGAAAATTTGTAGCAGTACTGCTTTTTGAGTATCTTCTTTCCAGTCTACCAAAATTTGCTGTCTCGCAAACGCCTCAAGTTCAAAGGCTGATAGCGGCAGTTTTTTTCGCTGTTTTAGCTGGGAGTAATAGCTTTGAGGAACTGGAAGTAAGGATAAACCATTCTGCCGAAAAAGAGCGATCGCATCCACAATATTCGGTGTTTGCAAAGCGATATGTTGAATTCCCGCTCCCCGGTTCACATCCAAAAACTCTTGAATTTGAGAATGAACCGAAGCGGGTTCATTAATTGGCAATTGTACACCACCGTCACGTGAGAGCATAACTCGGCTGTACAAAGCAGAGCGATCGGTTTTAATTTTAAACGCTTGTTGGGGTTGAAAATCGAGAACCTCTTCATACCAAGTCACAGCACGTTCTAAATCACCCACTGCCACGTTTAGGACAATGTG
>NZ_JAOWRF010000388.1 GCF_025753815.1 Plectonema radiosum NIES-515
CTCCACTCCTTCCTCTTACCCATTACCTTATTTTTGATAATCGGGTTAACTGCTTGTGGGGGTCAAAAACCTACAGATTCTAAATCAGCAGATTCGGGTTCATCATCCAAAAACTCGGATAGCAACTTGACCTTCTTTAATGTGGATTTAGAACAAGCTGATGAGGTTGGACGACCAGTTTGGCGAGTTAGAGCCAACCATGCAAAATACACTAAAGAAAAACAAATTGGTCAAGCGGAAAATCCCTATGCTGAACTATACCAAGATGGTAAAGTTGTTTATCAAGTAAAAGCAGATGTGGCAGACATCGATCAGGATGGTAAGCAGTTGCTTTTGAAGGGAAAAATCATCGCCACAGATCCTCGCAACGGCATTGTGTTGCAAGGTAATGAATTAGAATGGCGTCCGAAAGAAGATTTATTAATTGTTCGCAATCAGTTGAACGGAACCCATCAACAATTACAAGCCGTAGCGCAAGAAGCACGAGTCAAAACCCGCGAACAACGCATAGACTTTTCTGGAGGGGTAATAGCAAATTCTGTTGATCCCCAAGTGCAAATGCGAACCGAGCATTTGATTTGGCAAATTAAACAAGATAAACTAATCGCCGATCGCCCAGTGCAATTTGACCGCTACAAAGATAATTTAGTCAGCGATCGCGGTAGAGGAGATTCTGCCGAATTTAACTTAAAAACTAAAATTGCTAGCCTCAACAAAAACGCCCAAGTCGAATTACTAGACCCACCAATCCAAATAGCGAGTAATTCTATGACTTGGAATTTGAACGCAGAAAGTATCAACACAAATGCACCCGTGCGCGTCTTCCATCGGGCTGAAAATGTTCTCGTCACCGCTAATAAAGCCCAAATGAAAATAGCGCAAAAAACAGTTTATTTAACAGGCAATGTTAACGCCATAGGGCAGCGTCGTCAGGCGATTAAATCTAATATATTAACTTGGTATCTTGAGAATAAATTAATTGAAGCTCAGGGCAATGTAGTTTATCGACAAGTTGACCCACCATTAACTTTTAACGGTGACAAAGCCGTCGGTAATTTACAAACCGAAAACATTGCCGTCACTGGTGGTAATACTTCTGGTGGTAGGGTAGTTACAGAAATTATCCCCTAATACCAATTCTATGTGAGGTTGCGCTTTATTCGCCCCTCAGCATGGAATGCTGGGGCTATACGAACAAAGCCCGCCTCCTACGCGGGCTAATTAAATGCATCTTCATACAGAAACGGTATAAGATTCAGGAGTTAAGAATTAGGATAGGTTAGTGGATAGTAGCTAGTGGTTATACCATTTCACTTTAATAGTGAAACATATGTAGAGACGCGAAATTTCGCGTCTTTACAAAATTCATTTATATCAAAGTTTTCGTGAACTGGTATTAGTGGTTAGTGGCAAAGAATAAATAATTAACAAATATCAACTATCAACCATCAACTATCAACTATCAACCATCAACTATCAACTAACAACTAACAACCAACAACTATCCCCCATACACAATTTCATTGCGACTGGCTGAACCTAGTTCGGGTACTGTATTTATAGCTGAGTGGGGAGTCAGAGCAGTGGGAACAGCTGGTGCTACTTGCAATTTCTGCACAAGATGTTGCAAAAATTGGTCTTGTCCAGCGCGAAAACCGGATACATTGTTACCACGGTTAAGAATAGCAAACCAAACCAAACCGCGATCGCGTGTGGGAATTACTCCAGCTAAAGAACTGACATCCCGTAGAGTACCAGTTTTAAATACAGTAGCGGTAGGCATGTGTCTGCCGTGAATTGTTCCACGATGATCGAAACCCGAAATCAGCAAAAAGTCCGACAAACTCAATTGATGGAAGAGTGCTTCTCGTTGTAACGCCATTAACATAGCACAGACTGCTCTGGGGGAAATGCGATTTTCAGGTCCGAGTCCCGAACCATTGATTAATTGAATTTCTGACTGCGGTACTCTAGCAAGTTGGGCAGCTGTTAATTGTACTACCTGCGCTCCTCCTACCGAGTCCGCCAGCATCTGTGCTATCTCGTTATTGCTGAAAACGTTCATTTCCTTAATGAGTTGCTTCAAAGGCAAAGAACGGTGACGCAACAGCACGGTTTGTTGCGAATTTATTTGAGGTTCTAATTTCACAGTACCCGCAATTACGAGTTGAGGCTTCGGAGTTCCCTTAGGCATAATTGAGTACACGTAATTAGCAGGTCGCGACCAAGTGGTGTAATTCAGTGCTTGCTTGAGCGTTTGACCTGCTACTATCGGATTAGGCTGGAAATTCATCATGAAATTCCCAGTAATTACCAAATTTCCTTTGACTTGCTTGATCCCCATTTTGTTGAGAGTATTACCAAGCGCGATCGCTTCCTCCCAAACAAACATCGGATCGTTACTAGCAGCAATCACCAAATCACCCTGTAAAACTCCATTTTGTATTGGTCCTGTTGCGCTGACCAAAGTATCAAATTGGTGGTCTGGTCCCCAAGTTTTCAAAGCAACTAAAGAGGTAGCAATTTTTGTTAACGAAGCCGCAGGTAGAGGAGTCGTACCTTGGTGATTAGCCATAAGCATCGGTCCCGACTGCATCCAAATACCTTGACTTTCTGTCAGATTCGGATCTATCAGCTTTGATGTTACCAGTGCCTTGAGATATTCTTGGACTGTAATAGCCCCAGCTGGATTTGGATCGGGGGCAAGAACCAAGCCTGGGCTACTTTGCCAAGCCAATGCATCAAAAGCATTTAAAGGCTTGAGTTGTACCCCTGCCATTTCTAGCCAGAGCGTAACTAAACCTGAACCCAATAATTCCAGCATTCTTTATTCCCCTGTTAGGACGTGGTAATTTATTTCCTGTGCAAATATACAACGCTTTTTTATGCTAATCAGCATTGAGTCATAATAACTAGTATTTTTAATATCTATAGGTAGGATGGATAACATTGTTTTAGTTATTACGTTTACACTTCTAAAATTTCTACCACTTTTTGATCACTTTCCGCACAGAAAAATATCAAGTCAGTTTCTGAAAGTTAATAAATTCCTCGCCAGCGTTGCCTTATCAATAGATATAGGAGTGAAAAAAAACGTAGAGACGCGAAATTTCGCGTCTCTACAAGGGTTTGGGCAACGCATAATAAGCATAGCGGTCGATGTCTAATATAAAAAAAGTCCGGTTGGACGGACTTGAGAAAATAGAGGAATAAATCGGATTTGGTATTACTTCCTTTCTGGATGAGCGGCATCCTCTGGTGAAGGAGTGGCTATCCGATTAATTGCGGCAATCATTTGATACAAGCGTCCCAAGTCGCGTTGATTGAAGTACAAAATGAGACGGGGTAGCCCAACCGCTTCATCTTGTCCTTCTTGGGGTAAAGCGTGACTTTTTTCAATTTTCCCATGAACCAAGATGTCGCTAAAATTAGCATTTAGTTGCTCGACTTCAGCGTCTGATAAATCCGTATGTAGACGGATGATTAAGCGATCGCCTACATAGCGGCTGGAGTGATAAACCTGATAAAAACTGGTAATTGCATTACAAGCTACATCCAGATTGTCTGTGACTGTGTATAGACTTGGGTCTTCCGGACTTACTAAACCTTTTTGCACCAGTTGCTTATCAATATATTCGCTCCAAGACCGCCAGTAATCGCCACCAGGGTGATCGATTAAAACTAAAGGTACTGGACCAAACTTACCTGTTTGGCTCAATGTCATGCACTCAAAAGCTTCGTCTTGAGTGCCAAAACCACCAGCAAACAAAGCTACAGCATCGCTTTCCTTGAGAAGAAACAGCTTGCGGGTGAAGAAATACTTAAAGTGAATCAGCTTTGGATCACCTTCAATAAACCGATTTGCCTCTTGCTCAAACGGCAATTGAATGTTTAAGCCAAAGGAATTTTCTCGTCCAGCACCTTCGTGACCGGCTTGCATAATACCACCACCACCACCTGTCATCACCATGAACCCCAACCCAGAGACATAGCGAGCAAATTGAACCGCCATGCGGTATTCTGGGCTTTCTGGCGAAAGACGGGCAGAACCGAAGATGGTTACTTTGCGAATGTGTCGATAAGCGTGAAACAGTTGAAAACCCTGCTCCATGTCTGTTAGAGAGGCAGATAATATCTTCCAGTCAAGACGATCAATGTCGCTTTCAGCTAAACGTACTATTGTCGTCAGTGCCTGTTTGATAAATTGCCGATTTTTTAAGGTTGGTAAGCGATCGATTAAGAGCGCAATATCCGCAGAAAGAGAGTCTAATGTGTCGAATGAGGTTTCGGAGGTCATGAGAACTGCCGCCAAAATAGCATTATATTTTACCCAGATTTGGTGTGTTGTGATCAAAATAATGCCATCATTGCGATTGAAGATTTTACGAATATCAGGGATCTTGCAGACCACATCAGGGCTACTGAAAGTCCACGGCTTCTAGCCGTGGGGTAGTTTACAATAAAAAGCACCTTTGGTTTACCATAAACCAAGGCGCTGGTGACGACTAGCGTCGTCAACCCCTGCTCATCAAAGCCAAGCATCTGACAGTGAGCTTGTATTTTGGTTGAACTATCCCCCTTTTGAAAAAGGAGGATTCTAAACTGTTGTTGCGATCGCCAGATAAATCTACACTCCGCAACGGTAATTCCATCTCTGAAAAAAACATGTTGACTGGCTCAAACAGTTTTATCTCCACTTGAGTTGAAAGTACAACCAAAGGATTTTCGCAGAAATGTTACAGCAATAAAAAATTACTTTACCAAAAGTAATGTTAAGAATCATTACTTTTGAAAACGATTTTCTAGAGACGCGAAAATTCGCGTCTTAGTAAATCGTTAACAAAAACTTAGCTAATACCAAACCAAATGGACAACTTAAGAGGAGTTTTCCAGTGGTTAAGTTTCAAAGATACTTTTCCAAAGTATTGGCTAATGTAGTTTTCGGTACAGCACCGACCACCATATCAACTTTTTGCCCACCCTTAAAAATCATTAATGTGGGAATGCTGCGGATGCCGTATTGACTGGCAACATTCGGGTTTTCATCGGTGTTAACTTTAACCACCTTGATTTGATCGCCGTACTGAGAAGCGATTTCATCTACAACCGGAGCTACCATCCGGCAGGGACCGCACCACGGTGCCCAAAAGTCAACTAAAACCGGAACTTCGCTATCCAGTACTTCTTGCTTAAACGTAGAATCCGAAACTTGTGCGGCTGCTGACATGCCTAAAAACCTTTGCCTATTATATTTCTGAGCTTCGAGAAAATTCTACCATAGCAAAAACCACCGCTTCGGATTGTCGGATGTACATTTGCAAAGAAGCTGTAGATTTTATTAACATCTGGCTTGACAAAAAAGCTGACTTAGTGGGCTAAGTCAGCTTTTTTGCTTTGCGTCACAGCCAACATCTGGCTGCCAGCTAATAATTTTATATACATAAGGAACCGCCCGAACAATAGTCCGGGCGGAGTGTGGTGTGAGGAGTGAACGGAAACATGCGTCTCCGCTTTCTCCATTGTAGGCGACATATATGATTTTTCCAGTGATTGTTTAAGAGTCACGGAAAAATTTCTTTCCGGGTTGTTAGGAGTTAGTGGTTATTGGGCTAGTTAAATTTTCTAGTCCCTATTCCCCAGTTCATAGTCCCCAGTTCCCAGTAAAAAGTCCCTAAGCGCTTTATTTACCCATGCCTAGTTGTTGAGCTTTTTGGTAAACTTTACCTTCAGTTAATAAAGAAGGAGCAATGACAACTTCAACTTGTTGCATTTCTTTAATATTTTTAGCTCCTAAAGTTCCCATACTTGTCTTTAAGGCTCCCAAAAGATTATGAGTGCCATCATCTAAAGCCGCAGGTCCGGTGAGAATTTGCTCTAGAGTGCCGGTAGTGCCGACGCTAATTCGCGTACCACGGGGCAATAGAGGGCTAGGAGTCGCCATCCCCCAATGATAACCTCCTCCAGGGGCTTCGGCGCATCTAGCAAAGGGAGAGCCAATCATCACGCCATCGGCACCGCAGGCGATACACTTACAAATGTCTCCGCCTGTGATTAAACCACCATCGGCAATCACGGGGACATAATTACCAGTTTCTTCGTGATAATCGTCTCTAGCGGCTGCACAGTCAGCGATCGCACTCGCTTGAGGCACACCCACACCCAATACTCCACGAGAGGTACAAGCCGCTCCAGGACCAATTCCCACCATCACAGCAGCAGCTCCAGCTTTCATCAAATTTAAGGTGACTTCGTAAGTTACACAATTCCCCAATATCACAGGGATGGGCATTGATCGACAAAATTCTGCCAAATCAAGTGGAACTACCGACTCTGGTGACAAGTGTGCCGTCGAAACCACGGTTGCTTGTACAAAAAATAAATCTGCCCCTGCTTGCGCTACCACCGCACCATATTTGCTCGCAGCTGCTGGAGTAGCACTTACTGCCGCAATACCACCTTGTCGTTTAATTTCCTGAATACGTTGTTCAATTAATTCCTGCTTTATTGGTTCGGCATATAGTTGTTGCATTAAAGAAACAAATTCATTTTTGCCAACAGAAGCAATTTTATTTAAAATCGGCTCTGGATCAGCATAACGAGTTTGGATACCCTCTAAATTGAGAACCCCCAATGCTCCTAACTGCGACAAACGTACAGCCATGCGGACATCTATCACACTATCCATCGCACTCGCAATTATCGGAATTTCCCGCTCTATATTGCCAATACGCCATTTGGTATCTGCCAAACTCGGATCGAGTGTCCTCCCTGAGGGGACTAAAGCAATTTCATCAATTCCGTAAGCTCTGCGAGCTGTCTTACCCCGACCAATTTGAATGTCCACGCTTTTAACATTGCGAAATCTGTTTAAGCTAGGGTATCAAATTGCGGGGGAACTTGCAGCGTTTTTGGTGAAAGTAACCTGCAAGCTGCCAAGGATAGCAAGAAAGGAGAAAAGAACCAAAAATTGGGAATTTGTTTGTATCTTAGATAAAATTGGGTGAATTCAAATGTTTAAATAGGACACCAATAATCGACGCATTTTCAAGGATTTATCTGCATATATCTATGGTTCTAGATAGCCGGAATCAAAACTTATTTGGTTGTTAGGTATTGATTATTTTGGCAATCAAATTTAATTTTTGGCAATTGTTTTGAGCGAAAAGGTATGATTGTTACTAGAAGCGATCGCCTGGGTTCTTTAACTTTTTTTCCTCATCTTAGAGTACTACCTATGAACGCTACTTAGTATGAGGTGCTTGGCTTCACCGGGCAACGCTACTCAGTCCGATCGTTCGGTTCGATTGGTGCGAAGCGGGAAGCTCGCTTGGCACCAATCGCGCATTAGTGCCTTCATCTGCAAAGCTACTATTTCGGGAATTAACAAAAGTACTAGAGTGAAAGATTCGGTTCTACAACTGTGGGGAAATTATTAAAATTTCGCCGCACCCAATCGATGCCAACTTCATTATTAAGTTTAATATGCTGAGGTGTATTCGCATAAAGTTTGCCTAAAATGTCAGCGTCTTGCTCAATAACAACTTCAATCAGCCGCAGAAGATTTCCTTTGAGCAGATGGGCAATCGGAGTATGCGCTTTCATGAACATCAGAACGTAAACGCGAGATTGATTTGGTGATTCAAAGAATGTAAAAATGACACTCTTTGAGGCTTAAAAGCGGACTCTCACCATGCATTATTCCCATGCAGGGAAAGAAGTTCTCTAAATGAGCTTGAAGCACTTTTGGCATTAATAAAAGAGCACCGAACCGTATTGTGTCGGCGGTTCGTTAAAAAAAATCTCACAACTCATTTAGGATTGTTATATAGCTATTTAAAATATAGAGATTAGTATGATTCATTGAAAATTTGCTTTAAATGCTTGAGGAGTAATGCCTACGTATTTGCGAAAGATTTTAGCAAAATGGCTTTGACTTTGGAATCCTACAAGGTGGGAAATTTGTAGAACTGATAATTCTTGTTTTGCGAGTAAATGCTTTGCTTTATCGATTCGGCATTTCGTGACATATTGATGAGGTACGATTCCTGTTGATTGCTTAAATAAGCTGGCAAAATAATGTGGACTCATTTGAGCGATCGCACTAATTTATGCAAGTGATAAATTTTCTTCTAAGTTTTCGTTGATGTAAGCGATCGCTTCTTTTAATTTGTGCTTTGGCAATCCACCTGTATATTCTCTAATGTTCAGTTTTCGCGCTGAATAGCGTTTTAATAAATGCACCCCTAGCATATTTGCTGCTGACTCTGCATAAAGACGACTATCAACTATACTTATTTCTAATTCTCTTTTTAATGCAAGTCCAATTTGTTGAATTAAGGGATCGTGGGTTTGCAGTTGCTGGATAATTTCAATGTTATCAGCATCAACTGATTCATAGGCAGCGCGATGCAAAAATGCTGGCTCTAGACAAAGGATAATAAATCCTAATTCTTGCTCAAATTCTACTGCTGGGGAAATTTGGTCTGCCGGAAAAATTGCTACATCACTTGGGCTATAAGATTTGTGTTGCCATTGTTTGTTGATTTTCATGTTTGCCTGAAAACCTTCAATGCAAATGGCACTAATATGTTGTGAAGGGCAAGTTTCCGGAATTTTATGATTTAACTGCCGATGATAGGCAAAATAAAAACCATTCCAACCTGTGACTGGTGTGGAGAGAATTACAGGTTTGGGAAGGATTGGTTTGAGTTTTTCTGATTCGGTGGCATTAATTATTAAAGGTTTCTCTATTTGCATTACTATTTACGCGATGATTTATTCACCCACGAGACGCAGAGAAAATATTTTTTTTTGAATTTTTTCTCATATTCTTAACAACACGATTTGTGTTCTAGGTTTGATGTATCTGCTTACTTTTTCTACAAACTAACACCATTAAGTAATATTCGCACTATCGATAAGCTCAAAATTATTAAAAATAATACTAGCCCAATTGTGCAAGCATAACTAATTTCTAAGTTATTAAATGCTTGTTCATAAAGATAATAAACTATGGTTTTGGAACTGTTACGCGGTCCACCTTGGGTCATAATGTAGACTTCTTCAAATACTTTGGTGGCAGAAATAGCCGAAATTACTGCTACTAATGCTAAATAAGGTTTCATTAAGGGGACGGTAATATCCCAGTGTTTGCTGATGCCATCTGAACCATCAATTGCTGCGGCTTCGTAGACATCTGCACCAATTGATTGCAAGCCTGCTAAATAAATCACCATGTAATAGCCTAATCCCTTCCAGACGGTGACTGCCATCACACTGTAAAGGGCAAATTTGGGGCTAGTTAACCAAGGAATTCCTTCGGGAAAAATGCCTTTAAGTAACTGATTGAGTAAGCCGTTTTCGGCATACAGCCATTTGAAGGCGATACCCGCAACTACCATTGATATTACTACTGGTGTGTAGTAAGCTGCTCTAAACCAATTCATTCCCCGTAGTTTCTGATTTACCAAAATTGCTAAAATTAAGGGGGCAATGACTAAAATAGGCACTACACCAACAAGATAAATCAGTGTATTAACCAAAGTTTGCCAAAAAACTGGGTCTTTAAATAAGCGCTGGAAGTTGGCAAAACCGACCCATTGGGGCATCTGGGTAATGTCGTATTCGTAGCGGGTAAAGCTGAGATAAAACGCTTGCAGTGCCGGATAAAAGACGGTGAGAACCAAGATAATTAATGCGGGTAGCAAAAACAAATAGGGAGTTAATCGCTGTTGAATAAGGAGCCAATTTTGGGGTGTCAATCTATTCATAGGGGCGTTTTTTTATAGTGCTTTTGGCAGATGGATTTTCCGCCGTGGATGAGTGCAATATAAGGAAGCTAATTAATTAAGACTTACGCAAAAGTACCAAAAAACGAACTGCTAAGGAATAGGAGTTTGAGAGAGTTTTTGGGTAAGTCTTAGATATTCTACATGAGAAAGGATGGGAAGTTATTTACCATCTTTTCTCATGCTTTGTGGACTGATGCTTTTTGAGAATGGTGCGATCGCTAACTAATTTATGAGCGTTGCTGAAGTCAGAGCGTGAAAATGATTTTGCGTGAAATAAAAACCTTTGTAGAGAGGTTGCACATTTTTCGTCTCATCCTCAATACGATTCATTATTATCTTTATAATCGTTGCAGCAGACTTAAACCGTGGGTATCAGTACCACAAGTACTGTAAAGATTAAATTCATTAGCTAGCTGTTGTACCTGTTTTGATTCCAAAACACTTGCTCGCCAAGGATTAGGATTATTGTAGGCGTAAAACGTTTCCACACCATCAATACCTGCTGAGGCAGCAGCAGGTATTAAGTCGAAATGCGATCGCTTATAACGAGCTGGATGAGCGAGTACGGCTAATCCCCCTGCATTCTGAATTGCCGCAATCACATTAGCTATCTGATAATCTTTATCAGTAACTATTTTACTATTTAAGTAGTTTTTTATACTTGGATGTTCTGGTTCAAAAGCATAACCCAAAATGTGGACTTCCACATTTAAAAGGTTGGCATTAATTTCTACCCCACTCCACAGGTAAGGAGCATTTGCACTGCTGTTTTTCCACTTCCAATCTTCTAACCAAGATTTTGCTGCTTGATAGCCATTAACACTATGATGGTCTGTGATGGCAAATCCTTGTAAGCCAATAGCGATCGCCTGTTCCATCAATGCAGCCGGCTGCAACCTGCCATCAGAATGGACAGTGTGCATGTGAAAGTTAAAACACCTCGGACAACTTTGTGCGTCGATGTTCTGGAATACTTCTTTTAAAAGTTCCCTGGAAGCAGAAGTCCGGGCAAAATTTACAGCCATAACCCTTTTGAAAAGTATGTATTTCTAACACTCCAACAAGATAGATTTACAGATGACAAATACCAGCACTGTAAATCAGTGTTGGAGCCGCTATTTTTTCAGCTTCATCAGCAAATTTTTTCAATATGTTAAGACTACGTTAGCAAATTCAAAGGCTGACGGTCATGAGTATTTTCGATGGCAGTTAGGAACAAGCGTCATAAATATAGCAATTGATGCCCGTATAAATCACAGGTAATATCGAGATTTAATGGTACTTTAGGATAGAGATAAGGTCTGTAACTCAGAAAAAACTAATCAGTATATAGACAGAAAATCCTATATTTTAGTATGGTAATTCTAATAATTCGCCTGAACCAGCAATTACCTGTGCGATCGCATTCGCAGGAACATCCTGTGATTGAAAGTAATTAATCGTCTGCTCTACGTGATTTGGTGGAACTAGCAACACAAATCCAATTCCCATATTAAAAGTGTTATACATCGCTTCGGGACTAACTGAACCAGCATCAGCTAGCCACTGAAATACAGGGGGAATAGTCCAACTACCTGGGTTAATTTTAATCGCTTGATTTTTCCCCAAGCATCGCGGCAGATTTTCTGGCAAACCACCACCAGTTATATGAGCCATTCCGTGAATTTCTAAGCCTGCTTGACGCGCTGCAAGAACCGGTTTGACGTAAATGTGAGTAGGTGTGAGAAAAGTTTCGCCTAAAGATTGACCGTTTAGTAATTTGGGGCGATCGCTCCAAGATAAATTGCATTCAGTGATAATCTTTCTCACCAAACTAAAGCCATTACTGTGGACACCACTGCTAGGGAGTGCGATCGCTACATCTCCCACTTGCACCTTAGAACCATCCAGCATCTGGCTTTTTTCCACAATTCCCACACAAAACCCAGCCAAGTCATACTCACCCAAAGAGTAAAAACCTGGCATTTCTGCCGTTTCTCCTCCCAACAAAGCGCAACCAGCTAGCTTACACCCAGAAGCTATACCCGCAACCACCTGAGTCAACTGCTCTTTTTCTAACTTACCTGTAGCTACATAATCTAAAAAAAACAGTGGTTCGGCACCAGATGTCAGTACATCATTAACGCACATCGCCACCAAATCAATACCAACAGTATCATGGCGATTAACAGCAGAAGCGATTTTCAGCTTTGTACCCACACCATCTGTCCCAGAAACCAATACTGGTTCCTTGAAACCCCCCGGTAGTTGAAAGCACCCACCAAAGCCACCCAATCCCCCAATTACTCCCGGTCGAAAGGTGCTCTCGACCAGATTGCGAATTTGATCTACAAAAGCTCGACCAGCCTCTACATCAACTCCTGCATCCCGATAATCCATAACACTTAGTCAATAGTCAATGGTCATTAGTCCACAGTAAATGAGTATAGAGTCAAAAGTGCATAGTCGGTAAGTTTTTCACTCCCAACTCCCCACTCCCAACTCCCCACTCCCCACTCCCAACTCCCAACTCCTAACTCCTAACTCCCCACTCCCAACTCCCCACTCCCCACTCCCCACTCCCAACTCCCCACTCCCAACTCCCAACTCCTAACTCCCCACTCCTAACTCCCCAATGCCCAAAATATATGAATCCCGTTGCAACTACTCCCAAAAATAGACCTACACGTTCTCCCAAGAGCGATCGCCGTCAATCGCCGAAAAAGTCTAAAGTAAACAATAAAGGACTTTACCTAAGAGCAGTTAAAGATGCTTTTGTCAAGCTAAATCCTAAATCTGCAATCAAAAACCCAGTCATGTTTTTGGTTTGGGTAGGCACAATTATTACTCTTTTAGTTACGATTGATCCTTACCTATTTGGACAAGTCCCAGGCAATAATTTACAACGTTTTAACGGCTTGATTACCGGGATTTTATTCTTTACGGTGTGGTTTGCCAATTTTGCCGAAGCTGTCGCTGAAGGACGCGGTAAAGCTCAAGCTGATGCTTTGCGAGCAACTCAGTCAGAAACACTGGCAAGAAAACTCTCCCCTGATGGTTCAATTACCGAAGTACCTTCCACCAGCCTCAGACAAAGTGATACTGTATATGTAGTTGCTGGTGATATCATTCCCGCCGATGGCGAAGTGATTATGGGTGTCGCATCAGTAGATGAATCGGCAATTACTGGGGAATCTGCACCAGTATTGAAAGAATCAGGCTCGGATGTTGCTAGTTCAGTTACCGGGGGCACGCGAATTATTTCCGATGAATTAATTATCCGGATTACAGCCGATCCAGGTAAAGGCTTTATTGATCGGATGATTTCTTTGGTGGAAGGTGCAGAACGCAGCAAAACGCCGAATGAAATTGCTTTGACGGTGTTATTGGCAGTTCTGAGCTTGGTGTTTTTGTTTGTTGTGGTGACATTGCCAGCGATCGCCTTTTATGTCAAAAGTATAATCAGCGTACCAATTTTAATTGCTTTGTTGGTGGCATTAATCCCAACAACCATCGGTGGTTTGCTTAGTGCGATCGGTATTGCCGGTATGGATCGAGTTGCCCAATTTAACGTGATTGCTACTTCCGGACGAGCAGTAGAAGCCTGCGGTGACGTTAACACTTTAGTTCTCGATAAAACAGGTACAATTACCCTTGGCAACCGTTTGGCAGAGGAATTTATCCCCATCAACGGTCACTCAATCGAGGAAATTGCCAGGGTAGCTTTGGCAGCTAGCGTATTTGATGATACCCCAGAAGGTAAATCCATTGTCCGGCTGGCAGAAAAGTTAGGGGCAAAAATTGAATTTGACCCCAATCACTCAGAACCAGTTGACTTTTCTGCCAAAACGCGCATGAGTGGTACTAACTTACCAGGTGGATATCAAGCACGCAAGGGAGCAGTAGGAGCAATTCAGGGATTTGTGCGATCGCGAAGTGTCTTTGAAGGAGAATCGCGAAGTGTCTCCGTTCACGAAGCGTCTTTGGTAGGAGAAGGAGAATCGCGTAACGGACAAGATTCCTCAGAACTCAACGCTGCTTACGAACAAGTTTCCCAACAGGGAGGTACACCCTTAGCCGTTTGCTTAGATCGGGAAATTTACGGCATCATCTATCTTAAAGATATTGTCAAACCCGGTCTTCGCGAACGTTTTGACCAGTTGCGACGCATGGGTGTGCGTACCATCATGCTAACCGGCGACAATCGCATTACCGCTTCTGTAATTGCCCAAGAAGCTGGAGTTGATGACTTTATAGCCGAAGCAACACCAGAAGATAAAATCTCTGTGATTCAAAGCGAACAGGCAAAAGGCAAACTTGTAGCGATGACGGGGGACGGTACTAACGATGCTCCTGCCCTCGCTCAAGCAAATGTTGGAGTAGCAATGAATACGGGTACTCAGGCAGCCAAAGAAGCGGCAAACATGGTAGATTTGGACTCCGATCCCACCAAGCTCATTGATATCGTTTCTATTGGTAAACAATTGCTGATTACTCGTGGAGCATTAACTACATTTTCTCTAGCCAATGATATTGCTAAATATTTTGCGATTATTCCAGTGCTATTTGGTACTGCAAATTTGCAAAGTTTGAATATCATGAAATTGACCAGTATTAATTCTGCAATACTGTCAGCGCTGATTTACAATGCTCTAATTATTCCCGCTTTGATTCCTTTGGCATTACGGGGTGTGAAGTTTAGACCGCTAACTGCTAATCAATTACTACAACGTAATATCTTAATTTATGGGTTGGGTGGGGTGATTGCACCATTTATTGCGATTAAGTTGATTGACACGTTAATTACGACAATAGGGTTAGCGTGAAGCTTGATTTTTGATTGTAGAGATGTTCTAGTTAATGTCTCTACAATTATTAAGAGAACTAACCGCGATCGCAGAGCGTCTCTGACAGAAGAAGGACACAAGAAAAGTTATGAAAAGAGTTAATTTAGAATATAAGTATTTTCTCATGGATGCAGTGCAGGCAATTTTATTTATTTTTTGGCGATGGTATAAACAAAAATTGCCCCTCGTAATTTTTATCGTTCTGTGTTTGAATTTGGTAATTGCTCCAGTTATTTACGCTGCTGCAGATAGCAATTTGGAACGTCGTTCGGCTTGGGCGATCGGGATTTTAGGATTTGTGACTCTCGCACTTTTAATTTACTTATCTGATGTCATTTTTCGCCCTGAACGTTATTAATTAGGCAAAAAAATAAAATAAATATTAGAGGTTTTGAAAAAAAATGTCTATTGTGAAAGAAGCTATCAGAGCAATTCGCATTACTTTGGTTCTGTGGTTGCTGACAGCAATTATTTATCCTTTATTTATTCTTTTGATAGCTCAATTACCCTTGCTTCAAGAAAAGGCTAATGGCAGCATCGTATATAATTTCAAAGACCAACCAATTGGTTCGGCTTTGATTGGACAACAGTTCAGAAATGAGCGCTATTTTCACGGTCGTCCCAGTACAGTCAGATATAGCCAAGGAAAACAAGCTAAACCAACAGGCATATCTGGTGCAAGCAATCTCGCTCCCAGTAATCCAGAATTGCTAAAACGAATTGTAGAGCGAGCAAATCAACTCAAAGACGAGAATATTCAACCACTTGCCGATTTAATTTATACATCTGGTTCTGGCTTAGACCCGCATATATCAATAAAAGCAGCAGGGGAGCAGTTAGATCGAGTTGCTAAAGCTCGTGGTGTCCGCGAAGATGAAATACGTCCTTTACTTGATAAGTATACCGATAAAAGATTTTTAGGGATTTTTGGAGAGCCTGGAGTTAATGTTCTACGATTGAATTACGCTCTCGACCTCCAAGAAATTAATCGTAGGCAAAATCAATAAATCATAATGGTTGGTGGTTAGTGGATAGTGGATAGTCGATAGTGGTTAGTAATGAGGTTAACCAACAATTAACAACCAACAAACAACAACTTTATGAGCACTAAACTTTCAAGTTCTGGAAGTTATTATCCTATACGTTCCGCGCGACGGGGCAAACATAAAATATTTATTGGTATGGCTCCTGGGGTGGGCAAAACCTACCGCATGTTGGAAGAAGGACACGCACTAAAACAGCAGGGAATTGATGTTGTCGTTGGGCTTTTGGAAACCCACGGACGTAAAGAAACGGCACAAAAAGCCCTAATGTTAGAAATAATACCCCGTAAAGAAATTCTTCGCAGCGGATTGACTTTGACGGAAATGGATACCGATGCAATTTTAGCGCGATCGCCTCAGTTAGTGTTAGTCGATGAACTAGCACATACCAATGTCCCAGGTCAAGAGCGTGAAAAACGCTACCAAGATGTAGAAATCATTTTGGCAGCAGGCATTGATGTATACTCGACAATGAATATTCAACATTTAGAAAGTCTCAATGACCTAGTAGCGCGAATTACTGGGGTGATAGTACGAGAACGCGTTCCCGATCGCATCCTAGACGAAGCAAATCAAATTATTGTCATAGATGTCACACCAGAAACTCTCCAAGAACGGTTGCGAGAAGGCAAAATTTATGCACAGCCAAAAATCCAACAATCCCTTGATAATTTCTTCCAACGTCGCAATCTCATAGCTTTGCGAGAATTGGCTTTGCGGGAAGTCGCAGACAACATCGAAGAAGATGCGATCGCTTCCACCCCCGCAGGACAATTCTGTAATATTCACGAGCGGGTTTTGGTGTGCGTATCCACCTATCCCAACTCAGTGCAACTATTGCGTCGAGGGGCTAGACTTGCTAATTATATGAATGCCCCTCTTTTTACTGTGTTTGTCAAAGAAAAAGACCGCTTCCTCACCAAAGAGGAAAGTTTGTATATCGAAACTTGTGAGAAACTGTGTAAAGAATTTGAAGGAAATTTTATTCATTTCAGCAGTAATGATGTGGCTGGTGCGATCGCAGAAGTAGCGAAACAATATCACATCACCCAGATTGTAATTGGCGAAAGTCAGCGATCGCGCTGGCAAATACTCTGGAAAGGATCTTTAACACAAATATTAGTCCGCTTGCTCAAAAACGTTGATTTACATATAATTTCCACTGAAAAAAACAACGAAAAATTGTCACCGCAGATAAACAAAGCATGAGGTTTAAATAATTATCAGCGTCCATCAGCGTTCATCTGCGGTTAAAAATCCTTTCATCCAAAATCCCAAATAAAATGACTTATGTAATCGGTTTAATCAGTGGCACCTCGGTAGATGGTATAGACGCTGCCTTAGTAGATATTTCCGGAACAGATTTGGATCTGAAAATTGAGTTGTTAGCAGGCAAAACATATCCCTATCCGGCAGAACTTAGAGAGCGAATTTTAGCAGTTTGTGCTGGAGAGAGCATCTCAATGGCAGAATTAGCAGAATTAGATGATGCGATCGCCCTCGCTTTTGCCAATAATGCCCAAAATATCCAAAACGGTCACAAGCCAGCCTCTTTGATTGGCTCTCACGGTCAAACAGTTTATCACCGACCACCGGGGGGAGAGGGGGGGAGAGGGAGAGGGGGGGAGGGGGAGACAAGGGAGACAAGGGAGACAAGGAAACAGGGGGGAATTTCTTCCTCATCACCACGCTTCCCCCATTCCCCCACTCCCCACTCCTTAGGTTACAGCCTGCAACTCGGACGGGGTGCTGTCATTGCCCATGTGACAGGTATTACCACTATCAGTAACTTTCGCGCCGCTGATATCGCCGCAGGTGGTCAAGGTGCGCCCCTCGTACCTAGAGTAGATGCCTATTTGCTCAGTCATCCTCAAGAAGGGCGTTGTATTCAAAATATCGGCGGTATTGGTAATGTTGCTTACATACCACCTCGTCGTGACAACTGGCTCGAAAAAATTCTCGGCTGGGATACAGGACCAGGAAACAGCTTATTAGATTTGGCGGTACATCATTTAACTGCCGGTGCGAAAACATACGATGAAAACGGCGACTGGGCAGCCAGTGGCACACCCTGCCATCCATTAATAGAACAATGGCTAAATCAAGACTACTTTCATTTACCGCCGCCGAAATCCACTGGTAGAGAGTTATTCGGCGTTGCTTACCTGCATCAGTGTTTAAAAGACGCAGAAATATATCAACTCAGTTCTGCTGACCTACTAGCAACTATTACTGAACTAACCGCAGTTTCAATTGTTCACAATTACCGCACATTTCTTCCGCAAATGCCACAAAAAGTATTTTTATGTGGTGGTGGTAGTCGCAATCTTTATTTGAAGCGTCGGTTGCAGATTTTGTTACAATCAATCCCCGTATTAACCACAGATGAAGTCGGGTTGAGTGCCGATTTTAAAGAAGCGATCGCCTTCGCAGTTTTAGCATATTGGCGAAACTTAGGCATCCCCGGCAACCTACCAACAGCCACAGGTGCCAGTCAAGAAGTGCTTTTAGGAGAAATTAATAGGTAATAGGTAATGGGTAATTGGGACTGCGTGATCAAGGAGGACAAGGAGGACAAGGAGGACAAGGGGGACAGAGGTAAACTTTGACTCCTAACTCCTAACTCCTAACTCCTAACTCCTAACTCCTAACTCCTAACTCTTAACTCCACTCCCCCACTCCCCACTCCCCACACTGCGACTATACTGTACTCAATTTGCACTCGGCAAGGATCGTACAAGGTGGCTCATACTTTTTTATTAGAACCAGGACGCTGGAGGATGCAAGGAAGTTGGCTGGAACGCAACGGAATGCCAATCAGCGTCAAGGGTATGACCTTGGTAGCTTGGAATCGAGATAACTGGTTCACGATGGCAACAAAGCTGATATTTATAGATAGCGATCGCTCTGATATTTCTTTCCTCTACAAAGGGCGTCTTCATGATGGAGAGCGTCAGTATACTTTTTTACTACAGCATAATCTTTTGGGGCAGGTTGAAGGTGAGGGCTGGATTGCTCAAGATACAATTGTGCAGCGTTATTGGGTATTAAGCGATCGCCAACGTCGCAGTGGCTTTGAAACCCTACACCGCATAAATGATGATAGCTATTACCTAACCAGTGGCATCCTTGCCAGTCATTTTTTAACTAGCACAATGGAAGCCAGCTTAGAGCGTCAGCCAACATAATTGGGCAGTGGTCTTAAGGATTTTTGGTACTGATTTTAAACCTGGAGAGACGCGAAACCTGTAGAGACGCGAAACCTGTAGAGACGCGAAACCTGTAGAGACGCGAAACCTGTAGAGACGCGAAACCTGTAGAGACGCGAAATTTCGCGTCTCTACGTTCGTATTTTGGGTTTAACACCAACCGTATTGTATTACAGTCAGTGAAAACACTAAAGTAGCTATGGCGAAACTCTTCAAACGGTTAGACATTGGTTACTCCTCTTGTATGATTCAGGCGATCGCTTGCTCAATCTTTTATATTTCTGAGGACAACCAGGCTATGCAAAATCAAAAAATAACCTCAGCATAATTACGATACCTTGAAGCGATATACCGTAGAAACACTGCTAGTTATTTGTAAATTAAAGTATTGTGAACAAAAGTCAAAAAAGTTTCTGGGGTTGGCAATCCTAGCCCAAGACCTTTCTATTGTTTACCTCAAAGGTTATTTTGATTCTAACTTCCATAAAGGTATATTACGCCGCCTTCTTAGTGGGCAAAATAAAGAGATTTACTATTGTAAGCGATCGCTACAATAGCTTTCAAGAAGTAATTTAGTAGCTTTGAGCAAAATGATTTTGCGGTAATACTTACATTTTTTTCTTTTTCTCTGCTGATAGTGGCAAGCATAGGGATAACAACCAAAAATCCCTAATGATTAATAATTATTGGGTGAAGATTGGGCAAAATAAATTAGAATCAAAGTTCCGAATAGTACCAAATACAAAAGTAAATATACTAATCGCTTTTTTTGATTCAACTTTCAAAACCGTATATATACTTACTTTTCCCAGGGATAGCTATTACACCCGATTGTAGTTCCATTCAAGTCGAATTTTTTATGTCAGACCCCAACATTGGTCGTTACTTGTGCAAACGTTACCAACTTCAGGAGTTAATTGGTACTGGAGCAATGGGTCGGGTTTATCGTGCTAAAGATGTTTTGTTGGGAGGTGTACCTGTTGCCGTTAAATTTCTCGCTTTATCAATTCAAAATGAAAAAATGGGATTGCAAGATCGCTTTGAGCAAGAAGCAAAAACTTGTGCTTTAGTCGGGCAAAAAAGCATCCACATTGTTCGCGTGATGGATTATGGGGTAGATGAGAATAATACCCCGTTCTACGTTATGGAATACCTGCAAGGAAAAAACTTGAGCCATGTCATTCGTAACCAACAGATGACTTTACCAAGTTTCTTAAGTATGACGCGGCAAATCTGCTTGGGGTTGCAGTGTGCTCATAATGGTATTTTAGTTGATGGTAAAGTCTGCCCAATTATCCACCGGGATATTAAACCCAGCAACATGGTGGTGATTACTGACCCTAGTTTTGGCGAGTTAGTCAAGATTCTCGATTTTGGAATTGCTAAGTTATTACAATCAGATAGCAATCATACTAACTACTATTTAGGTACGCTGGCTTATTCTTCTCCAGAACAAATGGAGGGCAAAGAACTTGATAACCGCTCAGATATTTATAGTTTGGGGGTCATGATGTTTGAAATGCTTACGGGCAAAATGCCTCTAGCCGCACCAACACACTCTTTTGGAGCATGGTATAAAGTACATCACTATCAACAACCGCGTTCTTTCAGTGAATTAGCTCCCAAAAACTTAGTACCAAAAGAGTTGGAGAATTTGATTATGAGTTGTCTAGCCAAAACAGTTAATTCGCGTCCCCAAAATATCAGTGAAATCCTCAAAGTTTTGGCATCTTTAGAACAAAGTTACAGTCTTCGGACTCAGCAAGATATCCAAGCTTCAATTAAAGCGCTTACAGTTCTAGAGCCTAAGACTAAGGTAGATTCGCGCTTATCCTCCTCAACCGATGAACTGGCTCGCGTTATTTCTTGGCCCCAAAATAAACCGAATGCCGATATTGTTTTTCCCCAACCCGTCCATGTCAATGGCAATATTTGTCCGGCTCTGTGGATAATGTTACCCAAACAGGAAATTGAAAATCGCTTAATTTGTACTCGTTACAATCAATTTCTTTTCATTACTTCTGGGCACCCGATGCTGCTGTGGATTACGGTCATCTACAACCGCAAACATGGTGCTAAATGGCTGCCTTATTATCTCGACCTCAAAACAAGTGTTGGTCAAGAAATTACCCGCTTACTAGGTAATACAGGTCACTATCGGCTTTTGTTCTTTGCACGGGAGGCTCCCCATAGTTGTGCTCATATCCAACTTTCAACCATCGCCCCCACCCAACGCCAACGGCTTCAAAAATGGGTAACAATTAGCACCACTATTGTGTCATCTGTCGATCCGCAAGTTAGTAAAAATTTACTCAAAAACGAGTATGAAAAAATTAAGCCGCAAATTTTGGCAAAGCTGGAAGTAATTGATACAGATTCTCCCTTCGACCTTTGCGACGAAGTTTCAATCTGACTGAATATTAATTTTTGTTAACAAAATATGTAAGAAGCAAGATATCGTTATAAAAAATATAAATAGTGAAGTTAAAAATCGACGAGTGCAAACTGTGGTTGGATCTACGCAAGATTTGCTTGAATTGAGAATTAAGCGAATCAATGCAAGTAAAAACGTGTAATCTTGACTATGGGCGCTGGAAAACAAATGTAATGAATTTATTGAATTCACTGCAAAGCTAACGGAAAAACTACAATCAGTTGAAACTACATACTTGATGTACTTGTAATACTTTTCTGGTTGAGTTTTCGCTCTTTTAATTGTGTGATTGGAATTGCAATCTCGAGTTGACGCCCCAAACATCCCCAGCTTTTTTCCTCCTTGGAACCGAGCAAGAGAAGGAGGTCGCCCACTGCGACACGAGAACTACTCTATGCCATAGCGGAACCGGAATCTAAGCCCCACTGATGCTTGAGAAGCTCTTTATAAGTTGCTTCACGCACTACCATTTGTTCGTAAAGCTTAACCAAAAAGTCTTGAGCTTGTTCGTGGCTCATGTGCTGCACTTGAGTAGCAAAAGAGCGGATGTTGAATTGCTGTTCGAGGGATAATTCGATTGGCTGACTCATAATTAACTCCAAAAGACAACGGATACAGGTTATGTCGTTTACAGAAGCCCTAATCGGTTAGTAGATGGACATCAAACTGTCGTCCATTTGTTCCTCCGTATTAAAAAAGATAACAATTGTTTGACAGATTGACCATATACCAAGTTAGGTATTTTGGGGGTGATTTATCTTGCATCTACACCTGCTGATATATAATCCAAGTCTGTTGAAGCAGATTTCGGAAATATTCACTCTTTGTGCTGGTAGCAATGGTACAACTTCCTTTTTTTTCCGGGAAAGGGGACGATTAAAGGCTGTAATCGTGAATTATATTCGCTATACCAGAGAAAGTGCAAGATGTCAATTAACAAAATTAGATAAATCTAGCCTCTGAAGTAAATCCAGAGGCTAAATTTATTTGTATCAAGTTGTAAAGAAAAAAAAAGCTCAAGCTGAACAAAATGCTGAGTATATGTACTTGGAAAGAGTTAAGAGTGAGGAGTGAGGAATTAAAACTCCAAACTCCAAACTCCAAACTCCAAACTCCAAACTCCAAACTCCAAACTCCAAACTCCAAACTCCTAACTCCAAACTCCAAACTCCAAACTCCAAACTCCAAACTCCAAACTCCAAACTCCTAACTCTCTTAATCGAGTGCGACGATGACAATGGTGATATTATCGTGTCCGCCATGCTCTTTTGCGGCTTCAACTAAAGCGATCGCAGCTTTGTCAATTAAAGGGCTTTCTTGGAGGTAATAAGCAATTTTTTCATCGATCAGCTCTTCTGTCAGACCGTCACTGCACAATACCAAGCGATCGCCTGATTGAATATCCAATTGTCTGACATCAACTTGATGCAAGTCGTCACGCCCCAAACAGCGCGATAATACATGACGAAAGGGATGAGTGCGGGCTTCATCTGGGGTGATGTCACCAACTTTAATTGCTCGTGCTACCCAGGTATGGTCTTCAGTTACCTGGGCTAATTTGGAATCGCGGAAACGGTACAATCTCGAATCGCCTACGTGAGCTGCCCAAGGTGGTTCTCCAGAGCGAAAAATCACCGCTACAACCGTTGTCCCCATGTCAGCCCGTTCTTGGTGATCTTGCTGATCGTGCAAAATCGCATCATTGGCTTGGTTTAAAGCTGACTCTAGCAATTCTGGGCAAGGCTTAGAAGAATCCCAATTTGCTGACAAATATGCCTTAATTTGCCCAATAGCAATCCGACTTGCTTCTTCACCTCCCGCATGACCACCCATACCATCAGCAACTAGAAAAAATCGCCCTTCTGGGTCAATATAGTAAGCATCCTGGTTATTAGAACGAATAAGTCCGGGGTCACTAACACCGGTAAAGTTAAGTTTCATAAAATTTTGCAACCAACAATTAATACATACGGTCATTACGGTCGAGGCGTAAGAGCAGGCGAATCAGCAATACTGAGACTCCCGCAGCAATTAAACCAGGAAGGAGTGCTAACCATACATAGCTATGATTCACTAAGAGAATCGTAGCAGAAACAGTAAATCCACTGATAATCAGAGCATAGCTTATTCCTAGTTGAATATTGCTTTGTCGGCGCAGCAGGCGATCTGTTTCCGGCGATCGCACGCGTACCCGCACATCCCCGCGTTCCAGCTTCTCTAGTGTATCTTCTAATCTACGTGGTAGTCCCAATGCGGTACTACTGACTTGAGCTGCTTGCCGACTTAATTCGTTGAGAAAACTATTGCCATCATTACCATTCATATTCGTCATCAGCTGCATTGCATATGGTTTGGCAACTTCCATAAAGTTAAAATCGGGGTCTAAACCCTTACCGACTCCCTCTAAAGTAGAGAAAGCCCGCATGACAAATGTGAAAGTTGCGGGAAATCTAAATGGCTGATCGTAAGCTATTTCATAAAGATCGTCACTAATTGACGCCACAGACTGATTCTCAAAGGGCTGATCCATGAAATGATCCAGCATATACTGGACACTTCGCCGCACAGGTCCCATATCATCGACTGCTGCTAATGCTCCCAAATCGATGAGAGACTTAACAACGCGATCGCCATCTTTAGAAGCAATCCCAAACAACGTCTCCATCAGTCCATCACGAATGTTGGACTTAATCCGCCCCATCATCCCGAAATCGTAGAAAATCAAAGAACCATCCGGACTGACAGCAATATTGCCAGGGTGCGGATCGGCATGGAAAAAGCCATTATCCAGCAACTGATGCAGATAAGCTTCAGCCCCTTGACGAGCCACAGCTTTGCGGTCTATACCCGCAGCTTCTAAAGCTTCGTATTGACTTATTTTAATACCTGGGAGATACTCTAGAGTCAGCACTCGCGGCGAAGCGTAGCGCCAGTAAACTCGCGGCACCTTCACCCAATCGTAGCTGCGAAAATTGCGGCGAAAAGTATCGGCATTGCGACCTTCATTGAGATAATCAACTTCTTCCCAAAGAATGCGGCAACACTCTTCATAAATACCGAGCCAATCTCGTCCGCGTCCCCATTTTGGATGATTTTGAAAGTAACGCGTAATGCCCTTGAGAATTTTTAAATCAATTTCAAAAAGCTTTTTGAGTCCAGGACGTTGTACCTTAACAACAACAGATTCCCCGGAATGCAACACAGCTTTATGAACTTGTCCCAAACTAGCAGCAGCTAAAGGAATCGGCTCAAAACTGTGAAAGAGTTCGGGAATTTTCTTACCTAGCTCTTCTGAGATAATCGCTTCTACCTTCTCATAGCTAAATGCCGGCACTTTGTCTTGTAACTTTGCCAGTTCCTCGACATATTCGACCGGGAATATATCAGCACGAGTCGAAAAAAGTTGCCCAACTTTAATAAAAGTTGGACCCAAATCTAACAGGGTAGTGCGAATCCAAATCGCTTGTGCCTTGCGTCTGGCTGCTTGCTTTGTCTCACTCACTCCACCTGAATAACTCCAAGATTTGTTGTAGAGCCAAAGCCTGAGCATCAACGTCAAGACAAAACCCCAAATGTCTACAAAGCGCCGTCTACTAGAGTAGTTATCGCGATTCCAACGGTATGCTTGATCTGAATAACCCTTTTCCATATGCCGTGTATACCGCTGGTTTTTGACTGAATTACCAGGAAGAAAAGACACTCTGATTCCTAAACTGTTTTTAATAATTGTTAGTGGTTAGTTGTTGAATTGTTAGTTGTTCTACTAACTCCTAACTCCTAACTCCTAACTCCTAACTCCTAACTCCTAACTTCTAACTCCTACCCAGCAAAATTGCTGCGATATCGTTGCAATTCGGTTCGCAACAGAGCAATATCCGCTCGCAGTTCATCAATCGTTGCTTGCACATCAACTGAAGTAGAACCAGTTTGGGTGCTTCCTGTAGTGTATGTACCAGCACCAGCTGCATCTGCTGCTTGATTTGCCCGCTCTAGAACTTCTTCTGTAAAGGAGCGCAGGTGCTCTTTAGCTTCGGCATCAAATTTACCAAGTTCACTCAAAGCGTCGGTTATAGCGACTTCTACACGCTCATTCAGGATTTCCGCTACCGCTCTACCAACGAAAAATGCTTGCACAAGGGGGTTACTCATAAATTTTTGTTACGCTCATCCGCAAGAGAATTATAGCTTGCCTGTCTGCTTTACTGCTTCTGCTTTTAGTACTGGGCTTTGATGAAAGCGACATCTACCAATGGGTACAGCCTAATTTATGCTTAAGTATGCCTCGGTTGTCGCACAGGGTGAACTTGCCTCTGACTAAAAACCTGGGATTGCTCCACTTTTTTGGGAGATTACCGGAAAAAATGACAGATAAGAGCGATCGCCAATCACTTCGTCTCAGTGGCATTATTTATTGTTCCTGTCCATTAATTCTTGATAATACTCCTCAAATTCACTGCGTAATAACCCTATATTATGATACAAGATTCATCATATTATTATCAAACCATATTAATGCTACAAAAGTGCGACTAAGAAAATAGCATACCAGAAAGACTTAAATTAATTTTTCAATAAGCAACAATAGGTAAAAAGAGCAGCAAGAATAAAATGGCAACAGGAATACCTAATATAAATGGTGATAAAAATAAAAAACATAACTCCAATATTTTTTTAATTATTCAGCGTTTAGTTAAAGTAACTGAACCTATAGGAGATTTCGTTAATGGAAACGGCACTACTAAACATGAACAAAAATGCTTGATAGCTCTAGATCGAATTTTACGTACTGGTTTGGATTTATATATTGAAGAAACATCTGAATTAGAGTTAATACGTGATAGTGTTATCGCAGACTGGGATAGTAAACTCAACTTTCAAGCCAGTTTCTTGTAAACCTATCATCAAGCATTTTTAAGGTACATACCATTACTCTGCCATCACCATAACTTTCTAAGCTAGCATAATCATTCCACATAGAACCTAAAAGTAAACGGGGACTATCATTTAGAAAAAATATTTTTAGATGATAATGTTGCAATAAAAACTATTCAATAGAAGCGCGAGCGCATATAATTTGTTGTTTTTTATATCTAGATGATATTATTTTAACTTAAACAAAGCAAGAAATTATTTATATGCTTTACAAAGCAAACATTATTATCGAAAAAGATGAGGATGGATATTGTGCTTATTGTCCAGAACTTCCAGGTTGCCAATCTCAAGGAGATTCTCTAGAAGAGGTAAGAGAAAATATCTTTGAAGCAGTTGAACTTTATCTAGAAACTTTATCAGAGTCAGAAAAACAGGCACTTGTAAACTCCAAGATAGTCAATGTCATGTTTAATAACGTTGCAACAAAAACTCTTCAGCAGAAGCGCGATCGCTTACAACTCCATCCAATGTAGCAGCAAGCAAATCATCCAACATTTCCCGAAACTGCGGTCCCGGTTTATACCCCAACTTCCTTAAATCATTTCCATTCAAAATCGGCTGAATGTTAGCCCATACTGTCAAATATTGCCAAATTTTCCGCCTTACTACTCGCTTACTTCGCACGGCAATTAAAATTAACATTGGTAAGTCATACTTTCGCAACAACTGCACTACTTGACTGGGACGCTGGAAAGTTGGTAATGATGTCATCACCTCAGTTTCAGCCGATGTTAATTTTTCTAACCTTTTGATGCTATCTTCTTGTAATTGCAGATTTTTTGCTACTTTACCGCGATATTCTGGTATTAAGTGCGAAATTATAGCTTCTAAACGCATTGAAGAGTGAATCAGACTTTGCTCAGTGTCAAATCGTCGCAAACAGCGTTCTAATAAACGTAATTGCCGCAACAATTCTTCATCTAACTTTAGTGTAGGATGAATGCATTGCAATGCTCCTAAATTGTCGAGTAACTCCAACGCAGCTTTCCAATAAGGCGCCTCTAAGATATGCTTTAATTCGGCTTTGAGTCGAGTTTGTAAAGCCGGAGTTTTGCTATTTTGTTGTGCCGTGCGATCGTAAATGCCACTGTTAATCGCATAACGAATATATGCTTCAGTTTGTGGTTCAAATTGAAAGCCAAAGCGCACAGCAAAGCGAACACCGCGATAAATTCGTGTCGGATCTTCGATAAAACTGTTGACGTGTAAAACGCGAATTTGCTTTGCTTGTAAATCTAACAAACCGCCAAAGAAATCGAGTAATTCACCAGCGCGGGGAGAAGTTAATCGTAGCGCGATCGCATTAATCGTAAAATCTCGTCTATACAAATCTTGACGAATCGAACTCGCTTCTACTTCCGGATTCGCCGCCGGATAAGGATAAAATTCAGTTCTAGCGGTGGCAATATCCACCCATAACGAATTCAATTCTGGGTCATTATGCCACAGCAAAGCCGCAGTTTGAAAAGCACCATGAATTTCTAAACGTGCAGTCGAATAATCTCGTTGTAACGATGAAGCTAATTCTACACCAGCACCAACTTCTGCTGATTTATGAAAGCCATCAACTACCATGTCAATATCTTTAATCATCAAAGCACTTGCGGATTCTTCAGCTAATAGCAAATCCCGCACCGCACCCCCAACCAAATAAAGATGCCAACCGCGTTTTTCTGCCTCTTTTGATGCTATGGTAAGTAACTTCCAAAGTTGTGGCGCAAGTTTATCTTGTAATTCAGAAAGCTTAAAATTACTTTCCCCCCCTCTCCCCTTCC
>NZ_JAOWRF010000004.1 GCF_025753815.1 Plectonema radiosum NIES-515
AGTTTGGAGTGGGGAGTTGGGTGTTTGGAGTTGGGAGTTGGGAGTTTGGAGTTGGGAGTTGGGAGTTGGGAGTTGGGAGTTGGGAGTTGGGAGTTGGGAGTTGGGAGTTGGGAGTTGGGAGTTGGGAGTTGGGGGTTTGGAGGAGCGTGGATAGCGGTAATTTTTGACAACGCTCCAACGCTCCCACGCTGCCACTAACAATCCCTCAAGATTGAACTACCCCCACAGGACAAGCAACATTTGTGCCACCTAAGCCGCAATAACCGCCGGGATTTTTGGCAAGATACTGTTGATGGTAGTCTTCTGCGTAATAAAACTCAGTAGCATCCAATATTTCTGTAGTAATCTTGCCATAACCTGCGGCGTTGAGGGCTTCTTGATAAGCATTTCTTGATGCTTCTGCCTCTTGCTTTTGAGTCTTGGAATACACGTAAACTCCAGAACGATATTGAGTGCCAGCATCATTTCCCTGACGCATTCCTTGGGTGGGGTTGTGGCTTTCCCAGAAGGTTTTGAGCAAGTCTGAGTAACTTATTACCTTGGGGTCAAACACAACTAACACAACTTCATTGTGACCGGTCATGCCGCTGCATACTTCTTTATAAGTGGGGTTAGGAGTTGAACCCGCAGCGTAACCTACGGAGGTGCTAAATACTCCCTCAAGTTGCCAGAATTTGCGTTCTGCACCCCAAAAGCAACCCATACCAAAGATTGCCATTTCCATACCTTGGGGGAATGGTGGCTTGAGTGGATTACCGTTGACATAGTGACGGTTGGTTAGTGGCATTTCTTCTGTCCGTCCTGTCAAAGCTTCTTCAGGAGTGGGCACGGTTAGTTTTTTACCAAATCCAAATATCGCCATAGTTTTTGCTTTAATTTATGAAAAACATCTTCACCATACTTAATATTGTAAATATTTTGGGTATGTGATGGTGTTCGGCGATCGCTCTAAATTCCAGGTTTTAACCGATCCAAAGCGAGATTTAATTTTAAGACGTTGACTCCAGGTTCACCAAAGATGCCGAGAAAGCGATTATCGGTGTTTTGAGAAATCAGGGTTTCGAGTTGGTTCGGTTCGAGTTGTCGCGCTTTTGCTACTCTGGAAATTTGCGCTTTGGCAGCTTCGGGGGTGATGTGGGGGTCAAGGCTAGAACCAGAGGTGTAAACTAAATCTGCTGTTGGTTGCACCCCGGCTTTTTTCAAACGATTGAAGTCACCTTCGTCGTTTTTTCCAAGGATGCGATCGCGCAATGCAGGATTGCTAGGAGCCAAGTTGCTAGCACCGGATACTCCAGTTTTTAACACTCCGGCTTCATCTTTTTTCGGGTCGGCTGTACTATAGCTGGTGGTGCTGGGACGACTGTTAAAGTAGCGGTTTGTTGTAAAAGGCTGACCAATTAAGGCAGAACCGACAACTTGATTTTGGGCATTCTTAATTAGACTACCATTTGCCTGAAAGGGAAATACGATTTGTCCGAAGGCAATCATCAGCAAAGGATAAATAATCGCTGTAATTACCCACAGTAATAAGCTAGAACGAACGGCTCTGCCGGCATCGCGTGCAAAACTCATTAGAATTTCTCCGGTACAAACATTACGAAAAATAGATATGTTGAAAGACTCAGAACCACTAATCCTAATAATCCCAATGCCCAAGATTGAGGACGAGAAAGTGTTTCACCAGTAGCGGCGTAGACTAGAGGCGCTACTATTAAGTTGAAACACATTGCTAAAAACAGATACAAGGGCAGCTTTTCTCTGCGCCATTGTGACCAAATTTCGGTTACTGTTTCTAATGTTTGGGCTAAGATTTGTTGTGATGGTATAAGATGTTTTTTCATAGTAGTCGGCGCTTCAGCGCTGAATGGCTTATTTTGATAACATTGTGTTGCTTTGTAGTCGGCGCTTCAGCGCTGAATCCTTTATTTTGATAACATTGTCCTGCTTTGTAGTTGTTGCCAAGCGCTGAATGGCTTATTTTGATAACATTGTGTTGCTTTGTAGTCGGCGCTTCAGCGCTGAATCCTTTATTTTGATAACATTGTCCTGCTTTGTAGTTGTTGCCAAGCGCTGAAGCGCTTACTACGAAAGAGAAAAATTAAGAGAAGGGTAGGATAATATCGATTAGTTTGATGGCAATAAAGGGTGCAATTACGCCGCCAACACCATAAAGTAGGATGTTACGTCTTAGCAGTTGATCTGCTGTGAGGGGACGGAATTTTACTCCTTTGAGTGCTAGGGGAATGAGTGCGGGGATAATCAGAGCATTATAAATTAGTGCTGAGATGATTGCAGATTGGGCGCTTTTGAGTCCCATAATATTAAGAGCGCCAATTCCTGATGCTGCGAAGATTGTGGGAATGATGGCAAAATATTTGGCGATGTCGTTGGCAATAGAAAATGTTGTCAATGCTCCACGGGTAATTAGTAACTGTTTACCAATGGTCACTAAGTCAATTAATTTTGTCGGGTCAGAGTCTAAGTCTACCATGTTAGCAGCTTCTTTGGCAGCTTGGGTGCCAGAGTTCATTGCTACGCCGACGTTTGCTTGAGCTAGTGCGGGTGCATCGTTGGTACCATCTCCGGTCATGGCTACGAGTTTACCTTGCGATTGTTCGGAGCGAATTACCTCAATTTTGTCTTCTGGAGTGGCTTCGGCGATGAAATCGTCAACTCCCGCCTCTTGAGCAATTACCTCAGCGGTGATGCTATTATCGCCTGTGAGCATGATGGTTTTCACACCCATCCGGCGGAGTTGATCGAAGCGTTCGCGCAAACCTGGTTTGACAATATCTTTGAGATAAATAACGCCGTAAATATCATTTTCCTGACAGACGGCTAAGGGTGTACCTCCTAAGCGGGAAACTCGCTCATAAGCTGCGTCTAAATCGTTGGGAATTTGACCCCCACGGGAACGAACAAAGCCTTTAATTGAATCTACCGCTCCCTTACGGACTTGTTTCCCATTGGGTAAATTAGTACCGCTCATGCGAGTTTTGGCGGAAAATTCCACAGCTTCTGCATTGTTGGGGTTGAAGCCTGCTTCAACTTTGTATTTTTCTGCTAATGTGACGATTGACTTACCTTCTGGCGTTTCGTCAAATACACTACCAGCTAGGGAAACTTGCGCTACATCTTCTACTGAGTGATTGTTGACGGGAATAAACTCGTTAGCCATGCGGTTGCCTAAGGTGATGGTGCCGGTTTTATCCAGAACTAAAGTGTTGATGTCACCACAAGCTTCTACTGCTCGTCCGGATGTGGCAATGACGTTGAATTGGGCAACTCTGTCCATCCCGGCAATACCGATCGCACTCAACAATCCACCGATAGTAGTGGGAATCAAAGCGACTAGCAACGAAATTAAAATGGCAACGCTAACACCAGCACGCAAACTGTTACCCGCTTCTGCTCCATAAACTGTGCTGACAAACTTGGCAATGTAGCCGGCAAAGGGGGGAACTGTGGAAACGACGATTAAAAATACTTGCGTCAGCACCGAAAGCAGAACTGTGAGCGCGATTTCGTTGGGTGTTTTGCTGCGTTCGGCACCTTCTACCAGAGAAATCATGCGATCGATAAAGCCTTGACCGGGATCGGCAGTAATCCGAATGATTAATTCGTCAGAAAGCAAGCGAGTACCACCAGTAACCGAAGTCGAAATATCTGTGCCCGGTTGCTTCAGTACAGGGGCAGATTCCCCAGTGATGGCAGACTCATCGACTGAGCCAATACCTTGTATCACTTCGCCATCGGCGGGAATCATCTCACCAGCACTGACCTTTACTTGGTCGCCCCGCCGCAATTCGGTAGAATTAACTTCTTGAATTGTACCATCGGGGAGCATTTTGCGAGCATTGGTATCCGATCGCGTAGATTTGAGTGCATCTGCTTGAGCTTTCCCACGTCCTTCAGCAACGGCTTCGGCAAAGTTGGCAAAAACAACGGTAAAAAATAAAATCAAGGTTATCAAGCCATTTAACAAGCGTTGCTGATTGACATCTGCCTCAATTGTGCCGAATAAGTTGGGGTTAAGAGTTACTAAAAAAACGATAATTGTCCCAATCCAGACAATGAACATTACCGGATTTCTCACAGCAGTTTTGGGATTGAGCTTGACAAATGACTCACGAATTGCTCTTTGGTAAAGTCCGCGCATGTCTGAAGAGGGAGTGTGTCTGCGGGATTCACGGGTTTGTTGCGGGGAAGTGGTGGTTTGCATACATTAGTCAAGTTGATGGTTGGAGCGTTGATGCAGGGTTTTTCATTCTTGGCATAACCCACCCAGAACTTAAGTTCTGGGCTAATAGCCAAAGTCTACTTAAGTAGACTGAAAATTTTGGCGTTGCTGATTAGATGTATGAAAATGATTGTGCGTGATGTCAAAACCCTTGTATAGACGCGATACAAAGAGCGTCTCTACATGCGGATTCATACCTGAATTCAGCAACGCCAAAATTTTTAATAGTCCTCTTCAGAGGACTTGAGCTATGAGCCTGGGGTTTATAACCCCAGGTGAGCCAGATGAGAATAAAATAACCCTGATGGTTGATGGTTCTTCCACTAACCACTAACCAATGCCTTTTGCGATTTGAAAGGCTTCACCAATTGGTCCCAATGCTAGGACGGGGAAGAAGGTGAGGGCACCGAGGATGAGAATTACACCGGCAGTGACGCCTGTAAATAGTCCGGTGTCGGTTCGCAATGTCCCAACTGTGAGGGGAACGGGTTGTTTGCGGGATATACTATCAGCAAGAAATAATAAACCGATCATGGGGACATAACGTCCAGCTAGCAAGCTGAAGCAGGTACTCAGGTTCCACCATAAAGCGGTTACGGTTGTTGCTGTACCTGTGGCGATCGCAATCGGAGATGGTTGAGAATCGCCTAAGCCTTCAAATCCAGATCCGTTATTGGCGGCAGCTGAGGCGTATTCGTAAATAACTTGGGAAAAGCCGTGGAAACCAGGATTGCTAATTCCGGCTAATTGGTCAGGAAATGCTAAAGTTATCCCCGCAGGTATTAAAATCGCAATGGGGTGGACTAACAAAATTAGGAAACTGGCAAGGACTACTTCCCGTTTTTCGATTTTGCGTCCGAGAAATTCGGGGGTGCGTCCCACCATCAAACCGGTGACAAATACTGCCAAAATTAGATAAGCAAATAAATAAGCGGTTCCTGTACCCTGTCCCCCAAAGACTATCTGAAGGAACATATTCGATAGGGTGACGAAACCACCATTAGGCATAAAGGAATCGTGTAAACTATTGACGGCACCGCACATGGTTGCGGTGGTGAAAACGGCAAACAATGCAGATTGTGCCCAGCCAAATCTAACTTCTTTACCTTCTAAGTTTGGCTGCTGTGAACCTAAAACCGCATTGATGGTGGGATTACCGTTATATTCCCCAATCGCTGTAATGATGATAAACACCACAAGAATGGCAAAGGGAATGCTGTAAACTAACCAGGCTTGTTTGAGGTTATTTGCAAACACTCCATAGGTGTATATCAATGAGGTAGGCACTGAAATCAGTGCTACAACCTGAATTAAGTTAACTAAGGGATTTGGGTTTTCAAATGGATGTGCTGAGTTAATGGCAAAAAATCCACCCCCGTTTTCCCCTAGTTGCTTGATAATTTCAAAGTGAGCAACCGGACCACGAGCGATCGCCTGACTTATGGTAGGATTTTCTAAGGTGGGAATTACCACAGGACCCGCTAAAGTTTCCGGAACTCCAGCCGCTATGAGGACAATTGCCCCAACAATACTAATGGGTAACAAAATCCGCATAATTGTGCGAATCAAGTCTACATAGAAGTTACCCAAAGGTCTACCTGTTAAACCCCGAATAAAAGCGATCGCTACTGCTATCCCCGTTGCAGCGGAGGTAAACATATGATACCCCAGTCCTAACATTTGGCTGGCGTAACTCATGTAAGTTTCCCCAGAATAATGCTGTTGATTGGTATTGGTGATGAAAGAAATGGTAGTATGTAATGCTGTGTCCCAAGTTGGCGCACCTATTTTGGTCGGGTTCAGCGGTAACCATCCCTGATTCATGATGATGATGAATATCAGCAATGCCATGACTACATTACTGTACAAAATTGCCCGTGCATATTGCCAGCCAGTCATGCTTTCTCTAGCTTGAACGCCGACTAAGGAATACAAAATACGCTCAACGGGGTTTAAAATGGGATCGAGAAAGGTTTGTCGCTCCAAAAAGACACCCGCCATGTATCGCCCAAATAACGGGGTAATTGCGATTACAATTAATAGCGTTAAGGCAATTTGAATCCATCCTTCTAACATTTTTTAACTAATTATTACAAGATTTTTACAAGTCGAAAAAAATTACTTTGTATTTGAATAGCTGGAATAATTTCTATCATTTCTCAATTGTTTCCGGAAAACAAGGAATAGAGGTATATAAAATCAGTTTATTTTTATGTTTAGCGTTTATTAAACGTAACTAAACGATGTTTATCAAAAATATATCTTCGGCACATATATTGTAGAGACGTTCCGGATATATTGTAGAGACGTTCCGCCGGAACGTCTTTACTGTAGTTTTTGGGGTAAAGTTAATCAAGAGAAAATCTGATTTAAGTTAGATTATATATTGAACAAAATTCACCCTAAGGATGGTTTCGTGAATGGTAGATTTCAAGCAAATTTACTGGCTAACAACTCGCGTTTAGGCAAATCTTTGCTGATTGTGGGTTTGTTTATCGTTGTTTTAGTTTTGGAGCTTTCTACCCCAAGCGACTACGTATTTGGGTATCTTTACACTGGACCGATTCTGCTGGCAAATTCTTGGTTAAATCAGAAAGCAACGTTGCAAGCAACATGCGTAGCGATGTTTTTAACGATGTTAAATGTGTGGGTGCCTGGGGGTCAAGTAATTATTGCTTCGACAGTAGCAGATCGAGCGATCGCTGTCATGGCTTTGATGGTAACGGGACTTTTAAGTCAACGTCTACGACGAACCCAAGAAGCGATCGCACTCACCCAAGGGAAGTTAGAATCACAAGAGCAATTAGTTAAACTAAGAGAAGATTTTGCTTCTACACTCACTCACGATTTGAAAACACCTTTGTTAGGAGCAATTGAAACTCTCAAAGCTTTCCAAAAAGAAAAATTTGGCATCGTTTCGTCGCAACAACACAAAGTCTTAGCAACGATGATTCACAGCCATGATAGTTCTTTGCAATTTGTCGAAACTTTATTAGATGTTTATCGCAATGATATTGAAGGTTTAAAGCTACATTTAGAACCCGTGGATTTAACTGTATTGGCAGAAGAAGTAGCTACTACTTTGATTGAAGTCGCTGCAACCCGACGAGTTAATTTATGCTTTCGCTATGGTGACTCAGATTTTCGCTCGTCGTTGTGGGTAAAAGGTGATGCTTGGCAATTGCAACGAGTATTGACAAATCTGCTAATTAATGCCATAAATCATTCGAGAAGAGGCGATCGCGTGGAAGTAATATTAGAATCTCAAGCTTCTTATCAAGTTGTGAAAATCTTAGATACCGGTGCAGGTATTCAACCAGAACAGCTTCCCCACTTATTTGAGCGATTTTATCAAGGACATAGCGATCGCCAAGCTAAAGGTTCAGGATTGGGGCTTTATTTATCTCGGCAAATTATTGAAGCGCATAACGGTATAATTTGGGCAGAGAACAGAAGTTATTCTCAAGATAGCTCCGCAACTACCAAAAGTGGAGCTATCTTTGGTTTCAAGCTCTCAGTTCACCCATATCAGCCATCTTAAGCTGTGCCAGATGCCGTCCACTGAATTAAAAATTCTCTTAGTTGAGGATGATGAACTTTTCCGCTTGGGATTGCAAGTACGATTGCAGCAAGAAGCTGACTTAGAGATTGTAGCTGAGGCTGAAGATGGAGAAACCGCCATCGAGTTAGTCAACCATCATGCGGTTGATATTGTTCTCTTAGATGTAGGATTACCGGGGATTGGGGGAATCGAAGCTTGTCGGCAAATAAAGCAGCGATATCCAAATTTACCGATATTAGTTCTTACTTCCCACTCCCAGAATTCACTGATTGCACGGTTGATTTCAGCCGGTGCTCAAGGTTATTGCCTGAAAGGAATTGCCGCCGAAAAGTTAGTTTTAGCACTGCGTTCTGTGGCTGCTGGGGCTTCATGGTGGGATGAAAATGCTACCAAAGAAATCCGTTCTACATTTGCGTCTCAACCGATCGAGGTTGATTCTAAGTTATCTACACCTGGAAATCCTCTGACGCACCGTGAACAAGAAATCTTATTACTGCTAGCAAACCGCAAAACCAATCAAGAAATAGCGGAAGCACTTTACATCACACCGGGAACAGTCAGAGTTCACGTTCATGCTATTTTACATAAACTGGGAGTAAGCGATCGCCACGCGGCTGTTATGATTGCTATACAAAAACAGTTAATTCAAAGCGATTCGTAGCGATCGCTCAAATCATTCCACACGATTGTAGAGACGTTCCACACGATTGTAGAGACGTTCTGGCGGAACGTCTTTACATAAACTGGGAGTAAGCGATCGCCACGCGGCTGTTATGATTGCTATACAAAAACAGTTAATTCAAAGCAATTCGTAGCGATCGCTCAAATCATTCCACACGATTGTAGAGACGTTCCACACGATTGTAGAGACGTTCCGGCGGAACGTCTTTACATAAACTGGGAGTAAGCGATCGCCACGCGGCTGTTATGATTGCTATACAAAAACAGTTAATTCAAAGCGATTCGTAGCGATCGCTCAAATCATTCCACGCGATTGTAGAGACGTTCCACACGATTGTAGAGACGTTCCACACGATTGTAGAGACGTTCCACACGATTGTAGAGACGTTCCACACGATTGTAGAGACGTTCCGGCGGAACGTCTTCACGAGGGTTTTTTGGTAAAATGAGGGGTCAGAACTACCATTTGCCAACGCTATCCGCAGAAGAAGTCACCGAATCTGACCACGTGTAGTAATATCAAGTTTGGGAACACCGGAACATTGGAAAAAATTATTACCCAAGAGTTTATCACTTTATTAACACAGAGCCAAGAAGCTTATCGTGGGCAAAAAATAGAACGTCCTCCAGCTTTATCGGTTGTAAATGCTTTATTACAAGCAGAAAAAGCTGCCAAACAACAACGACTGACGTATCCATTTGAATCAATGCTTGGTAAATGGCGCCTGTGCTTTACAACTGGAACCAAAAAGGTTAAGCATCGTCGGGGAATTAAGTTAGGCAACGGTTTTTATCTCCCCAAGTTTGCCCCAGCGCACATTTGTTTTAGTGCCACCCAAAATGCTGACAAAGGGGAAATTACTAATTCCATTCAATTTGGTTCACTTCAACTGAAACTAACTGGACCAGCTAAATACCTGGGTAAGAAGAATTTACTAGCGTTTGAATTTACCCAAATGCAAATCAGTTTATTTCGTCGTACTATATATAATGGTGAGATTCGCGGGGGCAAAACATCCTCTGAGGATTTTGATAATAGACCTCTTTCTCTTCTGCCTTTTTTCGCATTCTTTTTGGTGACACCAGACTTGATTGCAGCACGTGGTCGTGGGGGTGGGTTAGCACTTTGGATTCGAGATTGAAGATATCTTTACAGAATAAACCCAACAAGCATATTTTACAGCATTCAGAGAACGATTTTTTTCGGTTAACTCATATCTGAAAAGTCTTAATCCAAGGAGAAAAATATATTGGACATAATTAAGAAGTTTTTCTATTGTGATTAAAGGAATTAAAACTGACATCATAGATCCGACAGATCCAGGGACGACGAATAGAGTATGAGCAAGGGCACACTGTTTGATAAAGTTTGGGATTCACACACAGTTGGTACACTCCTGCAAGGACAGACGCAACTGTTTATTGGACTGCATCTGATTCATGAAGTCACCAGTCCCCAAGCCTTTGCGATGTTACGCGATCGCAATTTAAAGGTATTATTTCCTTCTCGGACTGTCGCTACGGTGGATCATATCGTGCCGACAGAAAATCAGGCACGTCCATTTGTGGATACCCTGGCAGAAGAAATGATGCAAGCGCTGGAGCAAAATTGTCAAGAAAATAACATTACATTTTATAACATTGGTTGTGGAAATCAAGGAATTGTGCATGTAATTGCGCCAGAACAGGGACTGACACAGCCAGGAATGACGATCGCTTGTGGTGATAGCCATACATCAACTCATGGTGCATTTGGAGCGATCGCTTTTGGTATCGGTACCAGTCAAGTGCGGGATGTCCTCGCTTCTCAAACCCTTGCGATGAACAAACTCAAGGTCCGCAAAATTGAAGTTAACGGCACACTCAAACCCGGTGTTTACGCCAAAGATGTCATTTTGCATATCATCCGCACCCTCGGCGTCAAAGGTGGTGTAGGATACGCCTATGAATTTGCAGGCAGCACCTTTGAGCAAATGAATATGGAAGAACGGATGACAGTCTGCAATATGTCCATCGAAGGTGGTGCGCGTTGCGGTTACATCAATCCCGACCAAGTTACATACCAATACCTCAAGGGTAGAGATTTTGCCCCAAAAGACGCAGATTGGGATAAAGCCGTTGCTTGGTGGGAATCGAACCGCAGTGATGCTGATGCCGAATATGATGATGTCGTAACCTTCGATGCTGGGGAAATTCCCCCTACTGTTACTTGGGGCATTACTCCCGGTCAAGGTATTGGAGTTAACCAAGCCGTACCCACTCCCGACGAACTACCCGCAGGCGATCGCACTCTTGCCCAAGAAGCTTATCGATACATGGATTTGGCTCCAGGTCAACCGATCCAAGGCACAAAAGTTGATGTTTGCTTCATTGGTAGCTGCACCAACGGACGAATTAGCGATTTGCGCGAAGCTGCCAAAATTGCCCAAGGACATCACGTTGCTGAAGGAATTAAAGCTTTTGTCGTCCCAGGTTCCGAACGAGTGAAAAAGCAAGCGGAAGCCGAAGGACTCGATAAAATCTTCACCGAAGCCGGCTTTGAATGGCGTGAAGCTGGATGTTCAATGTGTCTGGCGATGAACTCCGATAAACTTGAAGGACGGCAAATTAGCGCTTCTTCTTCAAATCGTAACTTCAAAGGACGCCAAGGTTCCTCCTCAGGTCGTACTTTATTGATGAGTCCGGCAATGGTTGCGGCAGCAGCGTTGAAAGGTGAAGTATTCGACGTGCGCGAATTGTTGTAAATCAAGACTGGGGACTGGGGACTGGGGAAAAAATTTCTCCAAGTCGTCCCCCTTGTCCCCCTTGTCTTCCTTGATCACGCAGTCCCCCTTGATCACGCAGTCCCCCTTGTCCCTAACCCCTAATCCCTAATCCCTAGTATGGTAAGTCAAGTTAAAGCAGTTTCCGGACGCGGTATTCCGTTGGTGGGTGATGATATTGATACCGATCGCATTATTCCGGCTCGGTATTTGCGTTGTGTAACTTTTGATGGTTTGGGCGAACATGCCTTTGCTGATGATAGAACAGGATTGAAAGGTGAGCATCCTTTTGATCGAGCGCAGTATCAAGGTGCTTCAATATTGTTAGTTAACCGCAACTTTGGCTGTGGTTCCTCACGGGAACATGCACCGCAAGCGATCGCTAAATGGGGTATTCAAGCGCTCATCGGTGAAAGCTTTGCGGAAATCTTTTTCGGTAACTGTGTCGCAATGGGCATTCCCTGCGTTACCGCTGATGCTGCTACCGTTAAGCATTTGCAAGAAATTGTCACAAACAATCCCCAAGCATCAATGACAGTGAATCTAGAAACAATGCAAGTACAATGTGGCGATTTTACTGGCACAGTTTCAATGGGTGAAGGTGCAAAAAACATGTTTATTGCCGGCACTTGGGATGCTTGCGGTCAGTTGGTTGCTTCTTCTGAACAAGTTCGAGCTACTGCGGCAAAGTTGCCTTATGTAAGTTGGAGTAAAATAGCCTAAGTTCAGGTTAATCTGAGTTGCACCAGGCGATTAAAATCGCCTGGGTGTTAGTGCAAGGTATTATATGTGTAAATAATCGTTTGTCTTTTCCCCTGACTCAGCGTGTAAGGGATTTTTATTTAGTGGCGATCGCGTGTCAGATCAAAAAGGACTTTTTCGTAAATCCATTCTTCAGATTTGTCTGGATTTTTGGATTTTTGGCTATCAATCAGACGGTTGACCGCTTCACTATCACCTTGAAGCAATCTGACCATCTGACCGTATAATTTTCTGGTTTGTGGGCTATGTGGACGAAGTGACGAAAAAGGAGTAAGTGGCTGGTTAGTTGTCTGGGTTGGTCTGACTTGTTGTCTGTTGTTATTGCTGTTAATTTGTAAAGATGGTTGAGGCTGTTGTGGAGGTGGTGGAGCGAATTGGTTAAAAGAAGGAGTAAGCGACTGGTTAATTGGTGGAATTGTCTGGTTTCGTTTCACTTGTTTTAGTTTGTTGTAACTGTTAGTCGGTGAAGATGGTTGATACTGTCGTGGGGTTAGGGGAGCCGATTGCTTTTGCTTACGAATTACATTAACTGGCAGGCAGTCAAAGGCAAGCATGACTATTAAGATTACTCCCACTAATAAAAAAAACCAAAGGCAGTAAATTAGAATTTCCATAGATTGGGTTGGTTGAGCAACTCAATCCACAATGCGCGGATTGTCCCACTAAAGACATCGGAAATTCCCCGCATTTATGTACTCCGTAATTTTTCGGACTTTGGTTTATAGGCAGAGTGTCCCGATTTTTAATATGCTACTCAATTTGTGTTGAAGCTTCTCTCGAATAGCCTTCTATGATAATTCTCGTGATGGGTGTCTCTGGTTCCGGCAAAACCACCATCGGGCAACTGCTGGCAGAATCTTTGCATTGGGAATTTAGAGATGCCGATTCTTTTCACACCCCAGAAAATATTGAGAAAATGCGTCACGGTATCCCTCTCAACGATTTAGATAGAATGCCGTGGTTGCTAGCAATCCAACAAGGAATACAACATTGGCTGCAACAAAATAAAAATGTAGTTTTAGCCTGTTCGGCACTAAAAGCCAGCTATCGTCAGTATCTCTTAATTGGCGATCAACGGGTTAAGTTAGTTTACCTTAAAGGTTCGTTTGAGTTAATTCAAAAACGCTTGCTAGAGCGTCAAAATCATTTCATGAGTGAAAAACTTCTTCAAACTCAGTTTGATACCCTTGAGGAGCCAAAATATGCTATATCCGTAGATATTTCCGAGCCAGTAGAGCATATAGTGCAAAAGCTCAGAATCCTAACTGATTTGTGAACCGGCTTCCAAATGTACTTGTGCTTCCTCACGAGTCCTTGGTTGAAGCAAGAAAATAACATCAAGCTTAACTTCGGGTAAGTTTGAGTAAGTTTATTAGAGCAGTGAAAGCACAACTTCAATCAACGCCACGAATTAGCATTTAACGTAATTACGGCTACCGGACAAGGTGCCTTATTCAGGATAGCATCGGCGCGGTGTCCGAAAAACACGCGATTTGTTACCGTCCGAATAGTGCTACCCATGACAATTAAATCTACTTGGTGAGAATGGGCAAAGTTGAGAATTTCTAATTCGGGAATTCCCGTCAGAATTACAGTTTTAACTTCCGCACCTAGTCCCCGTCCGAGGGAAGCTTGCTGTTGCACAATTTGCTCGGCAATATCTGTTATCGATCGCATTGTCTGCTCTTCAAACAAAATATACTCGCGCTGAGTTCGATTCACAACATTAACTAATGTCACAATTGCTCCAGTTTGAGCCGCGATTGTGCTAGCAACCTCAACTGCATATTCGCTGTGTTCGCCGCCACTAGTAGGCACTAAAATCTGACTAATCTTGTAAGAGTTAATTGCTTCACCCAAATCCTTCGCGTTGAGCAAATTCGACTTCACCACCATTGTGGCGCAAGGAGCTTCTTGAATGACGCGATCGACTAGGACATTAAATAAAGCCCCACCTTTGCGCGGACTTTCACTTGCACCAATGACAATCAAGTCATATCCTTTCCTGGCTTCTTTAACAATCACGTCAGCAATATCGTTTCCCGATTCTACTTTCGTGTTCAACATTCCATCCGTCGGCAGGTCAATTTGATCGGCTACGGCAGCGATCGCTAATTCCGGCGTATTAATTTTGATGTCTTTCCTCGTAAAATTTACTGATGCACCTATGTTTTGTTTATCTCTTTTAGCAAACAAAGCCGTTACTTCTAGGGTATTCTGGTGTGCGAGATGGCTAACTAACTGAGCAGCTAATCTGACATTCGGTCCACCTTGAGTAGGTAGCAATATTCGGCGGATGCGCTTAATAAAACTGCGGCTTGCGAGTTGTTCTTTTTGCAAGCGTTGAGCTTCTTCTTCACCGATTTCGACTTTCGACAACGACCAGCGTAACAAAGGGGGAGCCATTAAAGAAGTAACGATCGCCACCATGACAATAATCGAATACATTTGCTGGTTTAGCACGCCCAAGGAAACGCCGATAGTAGCAACAATAATCTCCATTGCGCCACGGGCATTCATCCCCGAACCCATCGCGATACCTTCCCAGTGCGACAACCCACCGACACGAGAACCGATGTAGGCTCCAGTGAACTTGCCAAAACAGGCGATCGCCAACACAATTAAACCAATAAAGAATGTCTCCGGTGCCAGCAATTTCACTAAATCAACTTTTAATCCGGCTGTAGCAAAGAAAATCGGTGCCAGAAATCCAGCCGTAATCACTTCCAAAGTAATCCCCGCTTCGCGACTAAAACGTGGCGATTGTCCGGCGAGAATCCCAATAACAAAAGCTCCCAGTGCAGCTTCAATGCCTAAACTGTGAGTCAAAGCGGCAGCACCAAGCGCCAAAACTAACAAAGCCGACAAACTAGCTGTAGCACCACCGATGTAATCATCTACCCAGCGTAACACCCAAGCCATAAGCGATCGCCCGATGGTAAAGGCAAGTCCTAAAAATATTACTGCTCCCGCAACCGACCTAAATACCGTTGGGAAATCGAATTTGCCACTAGTTGCTAAACCCGACACCACAGAAAGGAGAATCCAGCCAAGAGTATCATCAGTCATACCCGCAGCTAAGGTAACTTGCCCAATGTCGCGCCGAATCAACTTTAAGTCCATCAGTACCTTGGCAATTACCGGAACTGCTGAGATACTCATCGCAGTCGCGATAAATAAGCTGAAAATTAACCGTTGGTTAGGGTTTGCTAAGAAGTTATCTGGTAGCAACCATCCCAATCCCAATCCTGTGGCAAAGGGAACAATAATCCCCCCTAAAGAAATCAGCAGGGCGATTTTGCCTTTGCGGACAATTAAGTTTAAGTCTGTTTCCAATCCAGTTACAACCAGCAAAAATAGCACTCCCAACCAGGAGACTACCGAAAGTAAATCTGACTGTGCCTGAAGCCGGGGAAAAATTTGCTTTTGTAAACTTGGCAGAATTAACCCGAATATCGATGGACCCAGAACCACCCCTGCCAGCAGTTCACCGATTACCGGCGGTAATTGGATTCGCCGCATAAATTCGCCTAAGCCTCTGGCGACAAAAAGCAACAAAGCTAACTCCAGTAACATCAGAAACAACTCGTGATGACCGAGGGGCTTGATCAAACCTTTTTCGGTTGCTGCACCAGCGGTGAGGAAAAGGTCAAGCAGTAAATTCATGTTTGTTTATTGAGATTTTTCATGGTTGTGTTATGAAAATTTTCTATGGTCAGCGAAGAAAAGTCATCTATATATTAAGTTAAGTTATTTAAATATATTTTTGACGCCCGTCAACGCAATAAAAAATGGTGAGAGCGATTAAATAAGCGACGACCGGGACTTTCTTCCCGACCGTCGCACTGACAATGCCATATAACCATTACATGTCTGGTAGAAATTAATTATGCGTTGCCCGAACCCCTTGTAGAGACGTTCCTCAGGAACGTCTCTACGTATGACTCTGGAGATGTCTCTTAGATGTCTGGTAGAAATTAATTATGCGTTGCCCGAACCCCTTAGACATCTCCATAAATTAATTATACGTTCCCCCAAACCCTTGTAGAGACGTAGGGCGCGGAACGTCTCTACGTCTTTTATGGAGATGTCTCTTGTCGAGACGGCGATACCCTTGCGTCTTTACGTCTTTTATGGAGATATCTATTAGATATCGACCGAATTTAAACATGCGTTATCCAAACCCCAAGAGACGTAGCAGTGCTACGTCTCTACATTCTTTTTCACGCCGGCGTTGCTGATTTCATGTATGAATGTGATTTTATCCAATAGATATCTCCGGAAAACAATGTAGAGACGCGAAATTTCGCGTCTCTTGGGGTTTGGATAACGCATATTTAATTTTCGGAGATGTCTAATACCAAAATCCTCGCAAAGACGTAGCACTTGGTAGTCTCTACATGCGGATTCATACCTCAATTGGTGCAACACCTTCACACCTATGTCTATCAGAGAAACTTAGATGGTGCAAGACTAAACTGCACCCGGACCTCTACCGCGTTTGTCACCTGTTTCGGTCAGTTCTCCTTGCTTGTCTTCGTTGATTTCTGCAAGTTCTTCGACCCGTGCAGCTTCGTCTGCTGCTGCTGTTTGGCTTGCGTCTCCGGGTGTTTCGTAGTACATTTCCGGTTCGACTGCGTAGTTGTTCAACAGACCTTCTTTATCGACTGTGTAACCGTCTGTGGTGCGGATGCTGTCACCAGGGTGGGTTTGGTCGTCGGTGGTTGCACTTGCTTGCCTTTCTTCGGTAGGAGTTGTTTTAAATTGATCTCCTTCTCTTTCTCTACGAGCCGCAGTTTCCGCAGGCACAATACCTTTATCGTAATTATCTTCTTTGACGCGATCGGATGAATCTACTGCTTTATTAAACTTTTCATTAGACATAAATCAAATCCTTTTTCAACTGATTGAATAACTTTCAAAACTAGATTAAGGGTTTTTGTTATGACAATTACACTATCTTTAGAAAGGAATCAGCTCCAAAAATTCCATTTTTATCTCTATCATTAGGTAGACTTTTGCCGAAGATATAAACAAAGTTTTATCAAACAAGTACTGGAGAAGATAGATTTCTCTGCGTTTTAATAGGGACTTCAAGGAATAAATTACTCAACAAAAATAAAGACTCCACATTTAAATAATAATAATCATCATTACGAAGGTTGAAAAGCTGGTTACTGATGGCAACCAGCTTTTCAACCTTCAATTATCCATGAAGAACGAGACTAACTTTTCGCCATAGAATCTTAATTAGAATTGGAATTATACTTTTGAAAGCTCGATTAATTTGTTTTTTTAATTACTCTTTCATTGTCGATTTTATCTAGATGATATCTAAATATAATTACTAAATAAAATTATATTCAAGGTTTTCGCTGTGTTTTCGATACTATCTGTACTACTAGCAGCCCTCACTAAAATTTCAAATAAAGTTTTTTGGTAACATGGTCCTTGGATTTCAATAAAGTTATCCGGAAATTAGGCTTTTAGCGTTGCTGTACAAGACTTTGAAGCTCATTTACGGATATGTCTAAGGGAGAAATTTTCCGCCAAACACTCAATAACCTCTTCTAGGGTTTCTGAATCAGTTAGAGCTATTGCTCTGACGAAAAAGTCAATTGATTTTGGCTAACAACGTAGTATGCAATATTTCCATCATTTCACTTTTTATATAATGATAAGCGTTATTAATATTGATAGTATATGAAGATACTGGAATGTACGTATTGTTTGGCGATCGCCCTTTTGATAAAACTTTATGATCTACTGAAACAGCGGTATTGCATAAAACGGCGATAATTAAGCTGTAAATTCCTGTAAAAACTTACATAGAAACAGTTGACATTTACTAGCTTGAGTGGGAGACTTACCAAAAGTTTACGGAAGTGTGTAAACTTCAAGTCCCAAATTTTAGAGTTATTTACCTGAAGGAATAATTGAAATGACCACAGAATCCAGCCAAATTCTCTTAAAGAATTCAGCAAACGGCGTGACCGTAAAGTTGGACGGTGAAAAGGGCAATTTGCTCGCCGGTGGCAGCGGCACTGAAGGCGACGTAATCCTGTTGGATCCCGCAGGCAAGCAGACTGTTCACATTGATGGTGGCAATGGCAACCTGACTATGGGTGGCAATGATTCCCAAGGGGATGTCACCCTGTTGAATGACGCAGGCAAGCAGACTGTTCACATTGATGGTGGCAATGGCAACCTGACTTTAGGTAGCAATGGTTCCGAAGGCGACGTAATCCTGCTAGATGACGCAGGCAAGCAGACTGTTCACATTGATGGTGGCAATGGCAACCTGACTATGGGTGGCAATGATTCCCAAGGGGATGTCACCCTGTTGAATAACGCAGGCAAGCAGACTGTTCACATTGATGGTGGCAACGGCAACCTGACTTTAGGTGGCAATGGTTCCGAAGGAGATGTCACCCTGTTGGATACCGCAGGCAAGCAGAGTGTTCACATTGATGGTGGCAACGGCAACCTGACTTTAGGTGGCGAGAGTCACAATGGGGACATTCGTTTGCTGGACAGTACTGGTAAACTCACTGTTCACATTGATGGCGGAACGGGAGACATCCTTGTAGGAGGTGCTTCACTCAAGCCAGCGGACTTCGTGTTTGCAGCCAATTATGACTTGCCAACCCTCAGTGACGTGAGTGCCTTCATCCGTAAGAATGGACATCTTCCTAGAATCCAATCGGGCGAAGAGATGAAAAATGCTGGTGTCAACCTGACTGAATTTACGATGAACCTGTTGCAAAAGCTGGAAGAGTTAACCCTTTATCTCATCCATCAGGACAATACTATTAGTAAGCAACAGCAACGCATCGAACAATTGGAAAACCATATTTCTAAGTAGGTTTTTGATTGGTTCTGCTTTGCTTACCGATGGCTGTATTCATTAATAGCGATCGTGTTTTTAGTAACCCTATAGGGTATAAGAAAACGGTCAAGTCAGAAAGTTGATTTCGACTTGACCGCAAACAAGCAAAAATTTCCGGATACAACCTTTCAGAAAATTAAATTTGCAAGCTCGGCAAGGGTTAGTTTACATTTCTGAAAGGTTGCTGCCAAAAGTCTGTTTATTGAGCGATTGAATGTTCGCAGATAATTCTTGCCGAGTCGAATCTTTGAGTAAATAGCGGAAAGTAAACCAAGTTGAGTAACTAATTCCCACTAACTCAAAAGTTGGAGATAGCAGCGGAATCTCATTGATGGCATCCAAAATTGCCAGAACTACTTTGACTGTGACAATTGCTGCGATAAATAAACCAATGTTGATAATTGGTTTCTTGTAGTCGCTAAAGAATCTACCGATGTTTTCCGGCAAATTCGCCAAAAAATCGGAAACTTGTTGTCCAAATTCTTGCAATTGGTTTTCCGGTTCACTCGCAGGTAGTAGCATTGGCAGATTTTGCGGGTTTGAACCTTCAATTGCTACCATTTCCTTTGGTGAAGTGTGAGTAGCGTATTCCGATTGTTGTAAGTTTGCGTCCATGTTTATTCTGCTTTGACGAAGAGAAAAAATGTTTGTCTGGGGATTATTTCTTAACAACGGTTGCTTTATTTACCACTTGTTTGACACCTTTAATTTCTTTAGATAAAGGTTCAATCTTAGCTAATTGGGCTTCATTAGTTACAGTTCCGGTAACAGTTACTGTGCCATCTTTTGTAGCATCAACTGCTAAACTACTACCGGGGGTGTTAGCTTCCAATTTAGAGCGAACTTGGCTTTTGAGGTCGCCTACGGCTCTGTCGGTATCGCCTCCAGTGATATTATTCCGTTCTTCGCGAGCCTTAATGTCGGCATTTAGCTGTCTTCTGCGGACTTCACTTTGGGCGTCTTCTTTGGCAGCTTCAGTTGCTTGTACGCTTGGCGCTTCGGTTTGAGATACGGTTTTATTAGCGTCATTTGGTGCATCGGCGCTAGTTTTAGCGGGATTTTGACAAGCAGCAGCACCAAAAAGTAATAAAGCACTAATAAAGAAAGGAGTTAGCTTTTTCATTTGTTTAATTCTTTATAGAAACAGGTAAATTGTGAAGTGGTGAGGAGGAAGTTTTCCATTGTTTTGGCATGGAAGTCAAAAATCAAGAAATGCGGTTCATTCTGTCGCTTTGACTCTTGATTTCTGACTTTCGACTTTTGCCTTCAATTATTAGATGTCATCGGGGAAAGTCGATTAGCTGAAAATACTATTACACGCGTTCATCCCGACGGTCAATAATGATTACTGAGGCTTCGTCGCGATCAACTGTCGGCGGTACGTAATTGGTTTGGGTAGTGTTAACTACTGGTGTTGGTTGAGTCACAACTGAGCGATCGCCTGCACGATCTAAATCGGTAGCATCATAGATGTTAAACTCTTCAACATGTCTGGTTTTGAGGATTTCTTCGGCGCGGTGAATTTCTGCGTCTGTACCATCAACGATTACCAAATAGTCGCCTCTGTCAATGCGATCGTTATAAATTTTCGCATTTTTTTCGGGAATTCCTAAACCAACTAATCCCCCAGCTATACTCCCAGCTGCTGCACCAATGGCGCCACCTGTCAGAGCTGTAGCTAAAGCAGTTGCAGCCGCACCACCTAATAGTACAGGACCCACTCCCGGAATCGCTAGGGTGCCAAGACCAACTAATAAGCCGCCTAAACCGCCTAATGCACCACCTGTAACTGCACCTGCTTTTGCCCCATCGTCGGCTTTGGTATCGTCTACACGGTCATTTAGACCCACTCCAGCGACGTTGTGGTCTCCATTTTTACCGATGATGGAAACATGATCCATCGATATTCCACCATCGCGCAAATCGCCAATTGCAGCTTCAGCATCGCGACGATGAGAAAATACACCGATCGCTCGTTTTCTGTGCAGAGATGCACTGACAACCGGAGTCGCAGCAACTGAAGCTACACCAACATCTCTAGTAGCCACACCTGAAGTTATTGGGGGGCTATTTGGATGGTCATAAATGCCAAACTCTTCTACACCACCAGTATGCAGAATTTTTTCCGCTTCGGCAATTTCTGCATCTGTGCCATCAAGGATGACTAAATATTGTCCTTGTTGTACGCGATCGTTGTAAACTCTAGCTCGTTCTTCGGGAATTCCCAAACCAATTAATCCACCCAACAAACTACCAGCTAATGCACCAATACCCGCTCCTGCTAAAGTTGTTGCTAAGGCAGTTGCTGTTGCACCAGCCAGCATAATTGGTCCAATTCCCGGAATTGCTAAAGTCCCCAAACCAACTAACAAGCCTGTCAATCCACCTAAAGTACCACCGGAAACTGCACCAACTGTGGCACCTTCATCAGATTTATCACCAACACGTTCTGTGACTGCCGCACCAGCTATATCTCGATCGCCGTCTGCATCTTGCACCACGACAGACACTCTATCCATATCAAAGCCGGATTTTTTCAGTTCATGCAGCGCAGCTTCTGCATCGCGGCGATTAGTAAATACACCTACAGCACGTCTATGTACTCCCACAACCATTTTCAAATTCTCCAATACTAATATTTTTCTTTCTTTAGGCGCTCGAATAATTCTATTTATCCATTTTCTTAGTAAACTCGTCATCAATCCCTTGGAATAACTTCTACCTCTATCTGGAGTATGATATGAGTTCTTGGGCAGACATGTTAATAACAATAAAGCAAAAATTTGCAGTTTTTGAGTTTGTTTGAAGAAATGTCTCAAAAATTAATTTCATAACTGCCGGCAAAACTACTACTAATGATTATGGCTATTTCTTACTGGAGTCAGTGGACATCAAGATAACTGCTCGTTAGGCTGAAATAGCAGTCAGTACCCAGGAGAGAAAATAATTATGTTTTCCAGTTTGCAAACAGCTTTGAAGTTATGTGAAACACACGGATTCCCATCGCTACCAATTGCTCAGGCAGTGGTAATTCCCGAAGTATCACTTGCCTTTTCTGGACCGAAGTTTTTGGTAGCAATGCTATCTGGTGTATTGATGGCATTTGCCTTTCAATTTTTATTAACGAACTTCTCTGTAGCTATAGGAATTTCGGCTTTAGGTGGTGATTCATCTGATGATGATTCTCAAAGCTTGGGTAGCACAATTCGCGGTGTGGAAGCAAAAGTAGGAATTTGGGCACTGATCACCGCGAGTATTGCCTTATTCGTCGCTTCTTTTCTCGCAGTCAAACTAAGCTTAATTGGTAGTGCAGTTTTAGGAGCAATTATTGGTGTAGTCATTTGGTCTGCCTACTTTTCACTAATAGTTTGGTTAGGTTCAACAGCCGTAGGCTCATTAATTGGTTCTCTGGTCAAGACTGCTACTGCTGGCTTTCAAGGAATGATGGGAACAGCAACGGCTGCTTTAGGTGCTAATGCTGCTAAAAATCAAATGGTTTCTACTGCGGAAGATATTACAGCGGCAGTTCGTCGCGAATTAACTTCTGGTTTTGACCCGGATAGTATCAAAAATACGTTACAAAGTTCTTTAAGTTCTTTGCAATTGCCCAAGCTCGATGTGAAAGATATTCGCAGTCAATTTGACCAGTTGCTGAAAGATGTAGATTTACAATCTCTCGGCGATAGTGATATATTGAAAAATATTAATCGCCAGACTTTTGTTGATTTAGTTAGCAGTCGCACAGACTTTTCTCAAAAAGACATAAATAATGTTGCTGACCAATTAGAAGGTGCTTGGCAACAAGTTTTAAATCGAAAAAATCCCACAGAAAAAGTGTTGAGTTTGCTCAAGACTGTAAGTCCGGAAGAACTAAATTCTGATAAATTAGGTGAAAAGCTTCAAGAATTAGTGACATCTGGTGTTGGGAAGGGCAAGGAAAGCAATGGCATGATAAAACAAGCTATTGAATTAGGTTTGGGTGCGGCAGTTCCAGCAATGTTAAAGAACGTCAATCTATCGAATATAGATTTGGAGAAAATCACACCCCAGTTGCAAAAGCTGAAAGAAAAACTCCCGGATGTAGATGTTGAGAAAATTAAACAACAACTACAAAATTTAAGCCAGCAAGCAACAGCAAAATTGCCAGGAGCTAGCAACGCAATTAAGGCAGATGTAGAAGAGTACATTTTGAATTCTTTTCCTTGGCATTTTAATCGGCTGACGATTAAAGATGAATTCAAAGATGTGATTTATGACCAAAACGCAGATGCTGGAAAAGTAAGACGGCAATTAGAAGAACTCAATTTAGAGTATTTTACCAACTTGCTGAAGCAGCGGGGTGATATCAGCGAAGAGCGGATTCAAGAAATTTCCGAGCAAATGGAGAGCGATCGCAACGAAGTTTTAGAAGTTGTTCGGCAAGGTGAATCGCAGCAAACAAGTGAAAACTTCCGCACTCGTATTGAAGAATATCTGCGTTCGACTGGGAAAGAAGAACTCAACCCAGAAGGTATTCAACGCGATTTTGCGAAGTTACTCGAAGATCCAGAAGCGGGTTTTGGAGATTTAAGCGATCGCTTCAAAGAATTTGACCGCGATACTTTGGTACAATTAATTAAGCAACGTCAAGATATCAGCGAAGAAGAAGCTAACAATATTGTTGGTTCAATTCTTAGCACTCGCGATAATGTCTTAAATCGTGCTCAAGAATTGCAAGAACAAGCTAAAGCTAAAGCTGATGAACTACGGCAAAAAGTAGAAGGATATCTGCGGAATACGAACAAAGAAGAACTTAATCCCGACGCTATCAAACGTGAGTTTAAGGTATTGCTGGACGATCCGCAAGCGGGAATTGGCTTACTGCGCGATCGCTTATCGCAATTTGACCGGGATACACTAGTTCAACTGTTGAGTCAGCGTCAAGATTTAAGCGAAGAACAAGTTAACCAAGTTCTCGATAATTTTGAATCTGTACGCAATAATATTTTACAAGCACCGCAGAAAGCGAAAGAACAATATGAACAAACGACAACAGCGATCGCTGAATATCTCCGCAATACCAATCTAGAAGAACTGAATCCAGAAGGTATCAAAGCAGATTTAGAAAAGTTACTCAACGATCCCAAAGAAGGTGCATCTGCTTTACGCGATCGCTTATCGCAAGTTGATCGAGAAACCTTGGTTAAACTCGTTGGTTCGAGCGGTAACTTGAGCGAAGAGCAAGTTAATCAGATAATTGATTCTGTGCAATCAGCGATTGACAACATTATCAAAGCACCACGTCGTTTAGCAAATCGTGCTACCAAAGGAGTTTTAGATTTTGAAGCGAATCTAGAAAACTATTTGCGGAACACGAACAAAGAAGAACTCAACCCAGATAGTATCAAGCGTGATTTACAATTGTTATTGTCTTCTCCCCGTGCAGGAATTGGAAGTTTAGGCGATCGCGTTTCTAAAATCGACCGTTCATCAGTTGTCGCTTTGCTATCTCAACGTGAGGATATCTCTGAAGAAGAAGCAAACCATATTGTAGACCAAATCGAATCGGTTCGCAACTCACTTGTAGAACAGTTTCAACAGATTCAGCAAAGAGTGCAATCGGTGGTTGAGGGAACTTTTGGGAAAATTCGCAACTATCTCAACGCACTGGATCGTCCCGAACTCAACTATGAAGGAATTAAGCAAGACGTGACGAAAGTCTTTGACGATCCCCAAGCTGGATTTGAAGCATTGCGCGATCGCTTGAGTCACTTCGACCGTGATACTCTAGTTGCTGTCATTAGTTCACGTGAAGATATTTCTTTATCCCAAGCTAACAAGATAGTAGACCAAATCGAAGCCTCACGCGATAACGTTTTGTATCAAGCTGAACGCATTCAAAAAGAAACACAAAAACGTTTGAATGCAATCAAAGAGCAAGCGAAAAAGCAAGCTGAAGAAACCAAGAAAACCGTTGCCAGTGCAGCTTGGTGGTTATTTGGTACAGCTTTAACATCCCTGGCAGCTAGTGCAATAGCGGGTGCGATCGCTGTCTCAGGTATACCCTTTATCGGTTAAATCATCTTCATTTTTGCTAGAGACGTTCTGCCAGAACGTCTCTACTACAAATAACATAAATTAAAAGCGGCATTTAGTTCTCACAACTGAATGCCACTTTTTTTCTAATACTTATTTATCGATTATGCAAACACATATATTATCTCATGCAAATTGTAGAGACGTTCCGGCGGAACGTCTCTACGACGGATGTCATATATTATGATAGTTCCGGCGGAACGTCTCTACGACGGATGTCATATATTATGATAGTTCCGGCGGAACGTCTCTACGACGGATGTCATATATTATTATAGTTCCGGCGGAACGTCTCTACGACGGATGTCATATATTATGATAGTTCCGGCGGAACGTCTCTACGACGGATGTCATATATTATGATAGTTCCGCCGGAACGTCTCTACGACGGATGTCATATATTATGATAGTTATGAAATCATCATCTTGCTGAAAAATCAAATCTGTCAAGATGATTTTGAACAGTTTTTATTAATTACCAAATAAACCCAGATGAATTAAAATAAACCGAATAAACTAATGATAAATAAAATTATTATATAGCATTTAGTTATTGGTTAATGAATGCAGTTACTAATAACATGTCACAGTTGAAGCGTTGTCTAGCAGAGTTTATAGGAACTTTCTGGCTAGTATTTGGTGGTTGTGGTAGTGCAGTATTAGCAGCAGCGTTTACAGCAAAAAATGCAAACATTGCTGAGAATATAAGATACCCTATAGGCATCGGATTAGTTGGAGTTTCCTTAGCGTTTGGTTTGTCTGTATTGACAATGGCTTATGCTCTTGGTCATATTTCTGGGGGTCACTTTAATCCAGCGGTTTCTATTGGACTTTGGGCAGCAAAGCGCTTTCCAGCATCAGAGCTTTTATTGTATATTGGCTCTCAGGTATTTGGAGCGATCGCTGCTGCTGGCATTCTCTACCTAATTGCTTCTGGTAAACCAGGATTTACACTATTCGGTGCAAATCCCTTGGCAACTAACGGTTTTGGACCCGATCATTCTCCTGGTGGCTATTCGTTGTTTGCTTGTTTCATTACCGAGTTAGTTCTCAGTTTCATCTTTTTGATCGTTATTTTAGGTGCTACCGACCAGCGTGCGTCTCAAGGTTTTGCTCCCATTGCCATTGGACTAGTATTAACACTGATTCACTTGATTAGCATCCCCGTTACTAATACATCGGTGAATCCCGCTAGGAGTTTGGGTCCTGCGGTTTTCGTGGGTGGTTGGGCAATCGATCAGTTGTGGCTATTTTGGACAGCACCAATTCTAGGAGCTTTTTTGGCAGGAACATTCTATTATCAGCTTTTGTCAGCATCGAAACCACAAAGATGAAAAAACATGCATTTATAGAATGAGTCTTGAGGTCTATTGTTTATTGCATACCGAGGGTGCGATTTTCTTGTGATGGCAAGTCTATGTAGTTGATCCCCAGTCCGAAGTAAAAAATAAAGAATTTATTTATATTGTTTGTAGTTCCTTGTAAGTAATTGGGTATCACCTCTATAATCTGTAATTACGTGATTAGCGTCACCCTAAAAACAGATCCAAATCATTTGTACTACATTCGGTTATCACTTAGATTTGAAGAAAAATAGATCATAAGCTAAAACGGAAATAGTAGTTGAGTGATTATTTAATGGTTGTGAGGGGTGACTATGCTGGAAAAATTATTATTAGCGGCTTTCCTAACTTTTGCAGTTAGCTTATCTACCAAAATAAGTTGGTCTTCATCTAGTCAGACAACTGGAGAGGTCAACTTGTACAATCATGCCATTTTCACTCTGACTCAGCGGGATAACTGAATATATACAGGACTAAGCTGTTGCCCTGACAATTTGCAATCCTTGAAATTTAGAACAAAAGCCTCAAACTTTCTCAATAACTCCAGAACTCTGCCTCCAAAATCTAGTTATACTTGATACTTTCAGCTGAGTTATAACTGTGTCAACCTTCTCAGGCTCAATTTTTAGCCAATAAAGATTTGGACACAGATTATGAAAAAGCAAGCTCTATCCACAGTCGTATTTTTAACCACAATTAGCTTCACAACCGTCGCTCAAGCCGCAAATTCTGAACACATTAAACAGTTGCTAGCAACCAAACAATGTGAAAGCTGCGATTTAAGCGGTGCTGGTTTGGTGCTAGCAGACTTATCTGGAGCCAATTTGAGCAAAGCTAATCTGAGTGGTGCAAACCTCAGTCGTGCCAACTTGAGCGGTGCAGATTTAACAGGTGCCAACTTGAGTGGTGCGAGTTTATTTGGGGTTAACCTCAGCGGTGCGAAACTTAATAAGGCAAATTTGCTGGGTACTGACTTAAGAAATACCTATCTTGCCAACGCAGAATTAAATGATGTCAGCCTGAACAATGCTAACTTACAAGGAGCGCTGGGTATACCATTGCAAGCAGCCAAGCCAGAAGAATTTTATGCTTGGGGTGTAGCAGAAGCGCAAAAAGGCAATCAACAACATGCAATTGATTATTTTAATCAAGCGATCGCCATTAAATCAGATTTTGCCGGCGCTTATCTTGCTCGTGGTGTTGCTCGTTATCAAATTTTAGATAGACAAGGTGCATTTCAAGATGCTCAAATAGCCGAAAACCTCTTTCAAGCCAAAAACGACAACCCCGGAATGCAAACAGCACAAGCTTTTCTTCTCGAACTTAAAACACCCCAAGGTAGCAAAGTCACTACCGGCAAACCTAGTTTAGTTGACTTTTTAGGCGGAGTTGCGTCAGTATTACTTCAGTTCTTTCCTTTTTAGGGGAATGGGGAGTGGGGAGGAGCGGAGGAGCGGAGGAGCGGAGGAGTGGAGGAGCGGAGTTAGAAGTCAAGAGTTACCTTTGTCCTCCTTGTCCCCCACCCCCCCCCCCCCCCCCCCCCCCCCCCCCCCCCCCCCCCCCCCCCCCCCC
>NZ_JAOWRF010000154.1 GCF_025753815.1 Plectonema radiosum NIES-515
GGCAGAGAATATTTTCATGAAGCCCTGACGACTGGAAGTCGCGGCTATACAAACGCTCGTCCGCGATTAGGCGGACTAATCTGAGGATAGGGTTTTAAATTTAATCTGGCGAAAGTAATAAAAGAGCATTAGGGAGGCAGTGCGTTGCGGTGAGTCCACTCGTCGTCGGTGGTTGCCTGTACCGTCTATTTGTAGTGGCTCTCCCGTTGGGAGGTCACGAGCGCTATCTGCACCTGCCGTCATTGGGCACCCTCGCATTTCCCCTTTTCCCCTTTTCAAATTCCTACTATCCGTTATCAGCTCTTGTTGAATTCAGAGCGTGAAAATGATTTTGCGTGAAATAAAAACCTTTGTAGAGACGAAGCACATGCTTCGTCTCTACACCAAAATTCATTCCATCAATCACCAACCAGTATCCACTAAAAACTATAGTTTCTAAGGGCATTGATGCCCAAAAATTTGATTCTCTTGCCGACAAAATACCCGAAGATTCTTAGCTGCTACGACTAAAAAACACAGCAGCTAGAACAATTAAACTCAAAAGCACCAAAGGAACCCAGAGATTAGGGATATCTGACAGACTCATAATTAAATTATAAATTAATTAACTTAAGAGCGATCGTAAATTTTACATACAACAGTCTATGTAAAATTTTACACTAATTAGATTGATTAACTTTGAATTTTGAATTTATATGACATCAAAAGAAACAGTAACATGGCTACAAGAACGCACAGCTTTAGGAACTCTTGAAGCTGAAGTGTTAAATGCGATCGCTCAACAAATCGAAGAACAAATCATCCCACCTAAAACCAACCTCGTTGTAGAAAACACTACCCCAGAAGCACTTTACATTCTTATCGAAGGTCAACTCGAAAGCGATAGCAGCAATCAAGCCAACCCAGGGTTAGCGATTGGCTTTCTTAAGGGTGCCGTCATTCACCTGCAAGAATTGCTGTTAGACCAGCCGACGCAACGCACCATCACCACCCTTACAGAATGCCATATTTGGGTTGTGCCTGCCGTTAAATTTCGCGTCTTAGTCAGTGAATACCCGGAAATTTTTCAAGCTGTTTCCCGTCAATTAGCGCAAGAATTGGCGGATTTAACATCAGCCTTTACCTACGAACAAGAACGAGCGATCGCCTTGCGACCATATTTAGTCACCAAAGCCAAGCGGGGAATTGTTGGTACAAGTCGCTATGCGGTGCGTTTGCGCGAGGAAATTCGCGAAGCTGCTACCCAACGCAAATCTGTCTTGATTTTTGGCGAACCAGGCTTAGAAAAAGACAATATAGCTGCTTTAATTCACTTTGGTTCTAAACAGCGACGCGAACCGATTATCAAAGTGAACTGTGGTATCCTTCAAACCAGCGGTGCAGATTTATTCGGACGTGTTGGGGGCAAAGCAGGACTGCTGGAATGGTTGGGGGAAGGTACTATCGTCCTTAACAACATTCAAGAAACTCCGCCAGAGTTGCTGCCACAATTAGTAAATTTAATAAAAAACTCTACGTATAATGCCGTAGACCGTTCCGAAGACCCACCCGTCGCACCCCGCACTTCTCGCGCTCGGATTTTAGTCGTAGCCGAAAAAAATCAGCCGCAAATCGAACGCTGTATCGGTCATAACATCAAAGTGCCACCGCTGCGAGTGCGGAAAGCTGATATCAAAGCTCAAGTAGATTATTACATCAGTCTTTATACTCAAGCTAGAGGTAATTATAAACAAAAATTAGCACCAGAAGCATTGCGTCGCTTGCAATCTTATGATTTTCCTGGCAACTTGAAAGAGTTGGAAAGTTTGGTAGAAAGAGCGATCGTCCAAGCGGGGTCAGCACGAGAGTTAACAGAAGAAATTTTCTGGTCAGCAGACACGAAGAAAAAGCGATTTCGAGTGAATTTGTTGAATGTTTATCCAAATTTGCGGAAATTTCTCCGTAGTCCGTGGTGGACAGATCGCATTAATTATGGCTTTACTGCCGCTGCTTTTGCCTTGATTGTCGCAGTGTTATTTATTGGACCGCAAACACGCGATCGCAATTTCGTTCTTAATCTATTCTGGGCTTGGTGGTGGGCTTTTTTCCTATTTCTCTTTCCCTTTCTCGGTCGGGTGTGGTGCGCTGTTTGTCCCTTCATGATTTACGGCGAAATTACGCAAAAACTCTCTTTATGGTTGTTTCCTCGACAACTCAAACGCTGGAATCGACAGCTAGCTGAAAAATGGGGTGGATGGTTTATTTTTGGACTATTTACCCTAATTTTTTTGTGGGAAGAACTTTGGGATTTAGAAAATACAGCTTACCTTTCTGCTTGTTTACTGCTATTAATTACCGCCGGTGCAATGATTTTTTCTGCCATTTTTGAACGGCGATTTTGGTGTCGATATCTCTGCCCTATCGGCGGCATGAATGGCTTATTTGCGAAACTTTCAATGACCGAACTTCGAGCACAACAAGGTATTTGTTCTGCAAGTTGCACTACTTATCAGTGTTACAAAGGTGGACCACAAAAAGGCGAAGGAATGGAAACTAATGGATGTCCTTTGTACTCGCACCCAGCACAATTAGAAGATAACAAAGACTGCGTGTTGTGCATGACTTGTCTGAAAGCTTGTCCCCATCGTTCAGTTGAGTTTAATTTGCGTCCCCCCGGTATTGAATTGTGGACAACTCATGTACCCCACACTTATGAAGTAGCACTGTTATTTTTACTATTAGGTGGGGTGTATCTGCATCGTTTACCGGAATTGCAATCTTGGTTAGGATTACATTTCGATTTAACCCAGTTTTGGCAACATTTAGGATTTTCGCTACTAGCTTTAATTATTCCGGTAGCTGTTCCCTTTGCGGCATATGGCTTGATGAAAATCATAAATTTTGGACGTAAGCCGAAAGCATTTATAGAACTAGCTTATGGCTATCTACCATTAGTGCTGGGAGGTAACTTAGCTCACTATCTGCGTTTGAGCCTAGAAGAAGGTGGACGCATTCTTCCGGTAACTTTTGCCACTTTTGGTCTAAATGGTGAACAGATGCCTGTATTGGTCGCTCATCCAGCGGTGGTTGACTTTTTGCAAGGTGTCACTCTAATTTTTTCAGTTTTGTTAACAATAGTGCTAACCCAAAAAATTGCTCGTCAATCAATGCGTACACTTTTTTGGCAACACTTAGCAGCTATTACACTAGGCGCTAGTATGTGGGCGATTATAGTGTCATAATTAAAAGTTAGTACAAGCATTTTCAGTATAAGTAAATGAGCGAAATTAAACGTAAAATACTTCGTAGTGAGCGGAAAACCGCTCATAGCTTCGGTATTAAGGAAGGGCGTTTATTTATGCCCATCTACTTATATTCAGGAATTTCTTTCTATAGCAATCCGATGAATTTTGGGAAGAATTTTCGAGTATGACAAATCAGTATGAAAATAATTTATTCACAATTAAATACCGTGTTGAAACTTTGAAAAAACGATATGCTCAAGAGCGTCAATTGTCGCGTATTCCCGTAATGATTGAAGGGGAATTTAAGACTCTTTCACCTGGTGGTCAAAACGTTCTGATTGAAAAGATTATTAGTGAGTTTGCACCACGTTTTACACCAGGAGGAAAACTAATTTATGTAGGGGATACAGATGACAAATTCGCGCATTTTAACGAAGCGGCATTATTAGATTTAGGTGTGACTGTCGATTCTCACGGTAAAATGCCTGATGTAATTATCCATTATCTAAAAAATAACTGGTTAGTTTTAATTGAAGCTGTAACGTCTCACGGTCCAATTAACCCTAAGCGAAAGAAAGAACTTGAAACTATCTTTGCTAATACAAAAATTCCTCTAGTAATGGTGACGACATTTCTTAGCCGTAAGGCTATTGTGGAGTATTTGGCTGAAATTGCTTGGGAAACAGATGTCTGGGTTGCTGAAGATGCTACTCATCTGATTCACTTCAATGGAGAATATTTACTACAGACTTACAAAGTAGATAAATCTGACACAGAACAAACATAAATCACGTTTAGCAGTATGGCAAATTTTCTACAACCCCCAAGATTACCGATTGGTGAAGAAACCGAAGAAGAACGTCGCATTACTTGGCTGGAACTTTTTTATGATTTGGTATTTGTAGTTGCAGTTTCTCAACTGGCACACAATCTCCATGATGATGTCACTTGATCTGTATTTTTTAGCTTTATTGTTTTGTTTATACCGATTTGATAGTTATGAATTGGCAGTACAATGTACGCTACATGTCCTAACCTTGTCAGTCCCTATAATTAAATGTAACTTGATATCCGTATCACTATCAGCGCAACCTAATTATTATCTTTATCTTATTGATTAATTCTTTACGAAATATTAATATCTTAAATACAATATTTATGTAATTATATGGGCAGAGAATAAAAATATAATAATTGAAAGAGACGGTAACAATGTAATTTATGTTGACACGTACAAAGAAAGATTATTCTACAGTGTTGGACATCTTCCCTTCAAAACTCATTGGCTAGCTTCCATTCAGTGTCTTTCTTTAATTTAGAGTTTCCATCACTACCTGTAGAATACTAATTTATCACTTTGACAAGTGACTTTTTCTTATAGCATTTACCGTTTGGATATAACATTTAGTAGCGGCTTGATATTTTTTCAACCCTACAAACAAAGAATTTATATCCAATAAATTTATAATTGCTATATTTGTATAGCTCGCTATCATATTTAGTATTTTTCCGAAACGAGTGAAGGTAATTTTACTGTTGTTATAAAATTTGCTCAATCAGTATGAAAATAGCATTTGGTTTTTAAAACTATCCAAATGCTGATTTTTGCATTCAACATGAATGGATAGACTTGAAAAACTTATAAATCTCTTTTATAGCCTTGTATTTTGGCAGGTCAGTTTATTCTTTAAACTGAAACAAACATAAAAGTGCATTTTTTTTGAAGTCGAACATATTACTCAATAGAAAGCATTTGGAGTCACAAGTGCTTTTTCTATCCTTAGTCATAATTATTGCACTATAAATGCAATTAATAATTTATCAGATTTGCAAAGTTGCTCTACCAAGGTCCGGAAAAAATCTATGTTTGCTAATAATTCACAATCTTTCAACAAAAACATCAAAGTCAGCATATCTCTAGTCACATTTAATCATGAAAAATATATCAAACAAGCAATAGAAAGTATCTTGATGCAAAAAGTAAATTTCAACTATGAAATAATACTTGGGGAGGATTTTTCTAGCGATACAACGCGAGATATTGTCATTGAATATCACACAAAATATCCCGATAAAATTCGCTTAATATTGCCCGAAAAAAATCTTGGTTGCAGTGGTCAAAAGATTTTTGTCCAAACACTTAAAGCTTGCCAAGGTGAGTATATTGCCCTCTTGGACGGTGATGATTACTGGACAGATCCTGAGAAATTGCAAAAACAGGTAGATTTTTTAGATAGCAACCTTGAATGTGCAATATGTTTTCATGATGTTACTACTTTTTTTGAGGATGGAAGTCAAAAACCTCGTAAATATAATGACTTTGAACCAAAGAAAATTTCCACCATCGAAAACCTTTTAAAATGTAATTTTATTCCTACCTGTTCGACAATGTACAGAAAAGGTTTATTTAATGAATTTCCCGATTGGTACGATTCAATAATTTGTGGTGATTGGGTACTTCATATATTAAATTCACAGCATGGAAAAATTGGATACATAAATAGAGATATGGGTGCTTATAGAGTTCATAGTCATGGTGTTTTTAGTGGAATGAGCAGAATCAAACAGCTGCACGAAGTAATTACCTGTTATGAATACTTAAACAAATATTTAAAATTTAAATATAACAAAATTGTCAAATTTGAAAAAGCTTACAAATATCAAGATTTAGCATTAGCTTATAAAGACAACGGTGATTTAGATAATGCTAAAAAATATGCCATAAAATGCCGGGAACTTTTATTATCAGAACCTTTCATAGGAATAATAGTAATTATCAAATTGTTGAAAAGGATATATGTCAGCAAAATGGCTGCTTATAAGTTACGACTTAACAAGACATAAAGTTATATTTTTGATTTATGAATCTCCAAGTAATTGATTGGCAAAATCCATTATGGATGCAAACGCTACAAAAACTACGCCATGATGTTTATCATTTGCCTGAATATCTATATTTAGAAGCAAAAAAAACCAAAACTATTCCTGAAGCTCTTTTGATAGTTGATGGTGATAAAATATTTTTTGTGCCTTATTTACTACGCCGATGTGATGACATAATAGGTGAAGAATCAAATATAAAAGATATTTACGATGTGATCTCACCTTACGGTTATTCTGGTATTCTCTTAAGCGAAGCTGCTGCTAATTCCCCTGCATTTACTAATTTCGCTATTAGTCAATTAAAGTATTTGTTAAGAGAAAAAGGTGTCGGTTCAGCTTTTTTTCGACTGCATCCTATACTTAGCCATAACTTTCATACACTTTTCAGTCCTGGTACTTTCACAGAAATTGGTACAACAGTATCTGTAGATTTAAAACTTTCTAATTCTCAAATATGGGCACAGACTCGAAGGGGACATCAAAGTACAATTAATAAGTGCAAGCGACTTGGTTTTACTGCGAGAATGGTAGATTGTGGGCAATATATAAATGACTTTATGGAAATTTATCATGAAACAATGAATCGTGTCCAAGCGCACAAATCGTATTATTTTAATCACGAATATTTTGCAGACTTGTTAAAAATAGGTAAAAATTTACATTTATGTATTGTGGAATTAGAAGATGAAATATCTGCTGCTTGTTTATTTTTTGAATCTTGTGGAATAGTTCAAGCGCATCTGGGGGGAACGAAAACCAAGTTTTTACATCAATCTCCTTTTAATTTATTGCTAGACTATACCCGATACTGGGCTAAAGAACGTGGGAATGAATTTTTGCATTTAGGAAGCGGTGTAGGAGGAGTTAAAGATAGTCTTTATGATTTTAAGGCAGGTTTTTCTCGACAAAGACACAACTGGCTAAAATTGGGAATCATTACAGACGAAGAGAAATATAGCTATTTAGTTGAATTACGGGCAAAGTCTTTGAGAATTGAAGTTGAGAAACTACTGCAAACTAGTTTTTTTCCCGCTTATCGCATTCCTTATTAAGGTAAAATATATTGACTGCGATCGCGCAAAAATCTTTGCATTCAAGTTGAGCGTAGCCTCTCCTACAGAGAATCGCTGGTATTATCTAGTTACTTTCAGCCATCCAAAAACCTGCTCAACCGTCAAATCGAATGTTAAAAATTTTGGGATTGTTCGGCGATCGCCTGGATCAAACTTTACCAAATCATGTGAGGATGAGTGTAGAGGCAGCACCAGTATTCAGCTTTGCGGCTGAGTGGAAATCAAGCGATCGGACAATTCAACAGACTTGGCAATCTAATTTAAAGACTTGCCCAGGTCCTTAGCCTTGAGACTGCGATAAAAGAGGCGATCGCTTGTTTACAAGTGTCTGGAAACTTTTTCTGGTAGTGGCTCTATTTCCGTATTTTGGGCTTAACTAAACGGTATTGGTCTATATTCTGGTATAGAGGTTTTGGACCGAACGTCTCCCTCGATAAATTAGGGATTTAGGATTTTAATTCGGCAACGTTGGGAAATAAACTTTTTATACTTACCCCCCAGCCGATTCCATCCACTCAATACACTTGTGCATCTGCTGATTCATAATCTCAGCATCAGAATGATACCTCCGCCCATGACCTGGTAACACCCATTCAAATGTATAATTAGCTAAATTTTGCATTGATTTAAGCTGTTCTGACCAAGAATACCAGCAGACATTGCGAAAGCCAATCAACTGTTTATATATATCAGACCAAGCCAGATGATCGCCACTAAAAAGAAACTTCTGCTTGTAAAGTAAAACAGTGTGCCCTTTAGTGTGACCAGGAACGGGAATAATTAACACTTCAGGAGTTAACTCAAATGGTTCACTACCAGTCAGTTGAATTTCTACATTACGAGTAGAAACTGTAATATCGTCAGTGTGAAGAATGCGCTGAGAGTCAAAATGTTCGGCAAACTTTTGATGATCCGCTACATCATCTTTGTGAGTCATATATATGTAACGTATTCCCCCCATTTTTTCTATGCGTTTCACCAACGGTGGTGTAAACCGGGGAGAATCCACCAAAATATTACCGGATGGTAATTGAATCAAATAGCTAGCAGCACCAAAAGAATCTTCAGAATGATAACCGCAGTGGTAAACATTTTCGGCAACTAAAATTGGAAAAGTCAATTGAGCATATTTGATATCTTGCGGCTTCTCAATTGTACCAATGGAACTGGTTGGACAAGCCAACAAAGCTTGTAGCGCAGCCAATCGTTGCCCTTCGTTATTTGGTTGATGATGAACTGCCGATTGTTCACCAACTTCAACAAACACTTCCGGAGCTATCCAACGACAGGTGTCACAATCAATACAGGAAGTATCGACATAAAAATCGCCGGTGACATTTTCCGGACGTCGGAGATTTAAATGAGCCATATTAAACCTGCTATATAAAACTTGACCAAACTTCTTTGGGAAATCAACCCTTCATTACTAGGTTAGCAAAAACGCCAAAAGACTTTTAGTGATATATTTAAGCAATAATTAGGGCTTCGCCCACGAAAAAATTCTTCATCTACCAGTTTAAGCCCCGTTAAAGTTGCTATTTTTCTAAGCGATGTCTTGGGACAAGCCGATACAACGTCTACACCCGAAACTACACATAAGTTTTCATAATTTTTTTTCTTGCTTCCCCTCAAAAGTTACTCGTTATGCTAGCATCAAGATGAGAATTAATTCGGCGACAGCGTTTGTTTTTAGCATTGACAGGTATTCTTCTTTTGGTGTTTACAGACTTCTCTCCGAAATCTAAATCTCCGCACACTCATGATTTTGGAGACAATCTATGTCTATTTATGTAGGTAACCTCTCTTATGAAGTTACACAAGACGCTCTGAGTTCTGTTTTTGCAGAATATGGTTCTGTAAAACGAGTTCAGTTGCCTACCGACCGTGAAACAGGTCGTTTACGCGGCTTTGCTTTTGTCGAAATGGGTTCAGAAGCTGAAGAAACAGCCGCCATCGATGCGCTCGATGGTGCTGAATGGATGGGACGCGATCTCAAAGTTAACAAAGCTAAACCCAAGGAAGACAGAGGTTCTTTCGGTGGTGGTAGTCGTGGTGGTGGTGGTGGTGGCTACAACTCTTCCCGCAGCCGTTACTAACCCTGTTTAGATTCAATTGTTAAGTTAATTGAATTTAGGAAAGGCTCAAGCACTAATTAATGCTTGAGCCTTTTTTGGCATTTTCAAAGCACTTAGGAAACGCAAATTTTTTTGATGTTCCTCACCCGCAGGCTGGAAGCCTGGGGCTAGACGGAGGAAGCCCACGCAGGTAGGTGGGCTGTAAGGCTTTTAGCCCACGCAGGTGGGTTTTGTACGCACAACGCCGCACCCTTCTAGGGTGTCGGATAAAAGCGAAGGTATTGTCAGAAAAAACCCGGTTTATTTCCGCCAACTTTTAGCCAACCAAATGCAACTGACTTGCGACAAAACTAATTACACGATGAGTCAGGGTAAGACTATCAATCACCATACTCAGACACAACAGCATCATGTAAGAGATGGAATAGAGAAATAAATCTTTAGCCAAAGTGCGATCGCCTGGATTGTGTAACAAACGCCAAGCCTTGAAGATAAATAATCCTCCTAAAGCAAGTGCGATCGCTGCGTAGACAATTCCTGTCGCGTGTAACGGATAAACTAACAGCAGTGTAGTTGGCACCAAAACCAGGGAGTAAAACCAAATCTGCCGCACCGTCGCTTCATTGCCCGCGACAACTGGTAACATTGGTATCCCGACTTTGGCGTAATCATCCCGAATCATCAACGCCAAAGCCCAGAAATGGGGAGGTGTCCAGACAAAGACGATTGCAAAAAGTAACCAAGCAACCCAACTTAAAGTTCCCGTGACAGCTGCCCAGCCAACCAGCGCCGGTATTGCCCCCGCAGCCCCACCGACGACGATGTTTTGGGTACTAGAGCGTTTTAGCCAGTGAGTGTAGACCAGAATATAAAACACAATACCGGACATTGCCAGCATTGCGGCTAGTAAATTGGCAAATACCGCCAGCAGACTGAAAGAAATCACACCCAAAGCGATCGCAAAAATCAAAGCATCACGAGGCTGTATTTTACCCGAAGGCAAAGGACGATGGCGCGTGCGCTCCATATCATAATCAATATCTCGGTCATAGATACAATTAATCGTCTGAGCGCTAGCAGCTGCCAAAGTACCACCAGTTAGAGTTACTAACAACAGCAATGGATCTACTTTTCCCTCACCGGCAATCCACATACTACCAGCAGTAGTAATCAATAGCAGCGGAATAATCCGAGGCTTAGTCAGCTGGTAGTAACTTTGAATAACTTGGGGAAATGTTTGGTGGTGCTTCGAGACATTAGTCTCAATCATGTTTGCCCTAATTCCTTATTTGTTCAATAACTTCTGTGCTGTTTTTGTTGCCTCTGGCTTTCATAGTCCAACAAAAAGACAGACTTTTAGCACTTGCCTTCTTAGTTATGGATTAACTCCATCTACACTTGTAGTTGGCGTGACACCAGATGAGTAAGCATTAATACCACGACTAATAGCCAAGTCACGCAACGAGAGAACCGTGAAAACCACTAAAGTAGCCAACAAACAGGCGCCTATAAGTTGGTGAGAAACGGTAAGAGGCTCGACTTGGAGATGTAACTTAAAAGTGGCAACTCCCAACAAAATCTGTAAAACTAGTAGTCCAGCAGTTATCTTAGCTAATTGCCGCAAAGCCGGATGTAGTGCCGGTGTACGTAATGAGAGAAATACTACAGCCAAAGTTGCGACAGTTGGCGGCACCACCCCACCGATATGACTGTACATTACAGCACAAAGTTGAGAACCGCCAAAGCATTGATGTAGTGCCCAGCGAGATCCTACCAAAGCACCAAGCAAACTTTGTAGATAAACCAAAATAGCAGCGGTTAAACTGACCCAAGGTAACTTACCAACAGTTCCAGTTCCTTGGTAAGGAGCGAGTGCTGTGCCGATAACTAGTAGAGTAATGAAAAATAACAATGCCGTTGCCAAATGCGCGGTAACGATATCAAAGCGCAAAAGTTCAGTAACGGTGAGTCCACCCAAGATGCCTTGGAAGACAATTAAAAACAGCGATAAAAGAGAAGCCCAAGGAAGCCATCTGGGTAGATATCGACGATGCCACCAGCTTAATGCAAAAAGAGCGATCGCGCTTAATCCAATCAACGAAGCATCCAACCTGTGAAACCACTCCAGAAAAACTTGAAAATTCATTTGTTTAGCTGGCACAAGTTCCCCGTAGCACAAAGGCCAATCTGGGCAAGCGAGTCCAGCATTCATCACGCGGGTGGCACTGCCTATTGCCATCAAAATTAAGGTGGCTACACAAATTTTCCACACCAAGCGACGAATCATTTCCTTGGGTTTTTGCTGCTTTTGTGCCGCTTCATTTTGTTGTTCTAGGACAAATTCGCTCATGGATGATACCTTCACACCAGCTGTTTGTAAGCCGGAAAAATTCTAATTTGTTACATCTGAGACACTCTGCCCCAAAAGCGCAAGTGTCCTTCTCCTAACCACCCTAGCGTATAAACCAAGGTTAAAGATTAGCTCTGATTTATACTGTGAATGAACGAATCGACTTTTAGCCAAAAGCTTTAGAGAATTTTCTCTTTTGTCAGCGTTTGATTAATGCCAATCATTTAACTCATATAAATTCTTTGTGAAATTTTTGCCTTATATTTACATCTATCCCTAGCAATATCTAGCAAATCCCCCCCCAAGGAAAAATGAGAAAAGCTCTGAAAAAAATTTAAGAAAAATTTCAGACCTATATACTCAATCTCTTATAGGCTGGACTACCGTAGTAAGTAAGCAGCTCTGTCCAAAATAGTAAAGTCATTAACTCTAATCAACCGTGAAAATTCCAAGTTCAATCTGGACGTTACTCATTGGCATCCTGCTGACACTGGTCAGCCTCTGGTACGGTCAAAATCACGGTCTGTTGCCTATAGCAGCAACTGACGAAGCCGATTTAGTGGATGGTCTGTTTAACACGATGATGGTCGTCTCAACGGGTATCTTTTTGCTCGTCGAGGGTATTTTGATTTATAGTGCTATTAAATACCGTCGTCGTCCGGGCGACAACGAAGACGGACCACCCGTCGAAGGCAACGTACCTTTAGAAATTCTTTGGACGGCGATCCCAGCAATTATCGTTCTCGGTATTTCTGTTTACAGCTTCGACGTGTATAACGAAATCGGCGGCTTTGACCCCCACGGCGCTCACGAAGCCCCAATGATGCAGCAGTCGATGAAAATGCCTGGGGCAGCGATCGCCGCAACTCTCAACGACACTCCACCCAGCACAGAACCCAACCGAAATCAGGAAAAATCTGATGCCTCTGGTGTAGGTATTGTTGCTCCCACCATCGGTCAGGTTCCTGGTAAAGAAGGCAAACCACCGGCAATGGTAGTGAACGTTACAGGTATGCAGTATGCATTTATTTTTACCTATCCAGAAACTGATGTTTCCTCCGGTGAACTCCACGTTCCCATCGGACGCGAAGTGGAACTCAACATGAGCGCTAACGATGTTATTCACGCTTTCTGGGTCCCAGAGTTTCGCCTCAAACAAGATATAATTCCCGGTCGGCAAACTGAAGTTCGCTTTACACCGAAAAAAGAGGGTAATTATGACCTGATCTGTGCTGAACTTTGCGGTCCATACCACGGTGCCATGAGAACACAAGTTATTGTGGAAAAGCAGGAAGCTTTTGATAACTGGATACAAGAGCAACTTGTTGCTAGCACCCAAACCCTAAATCAAGCCGTTGCTCTCAATCCAGCGGACATATCACCAGATAAATTTCTCGCTCCTTACACCAAGGAAATGGGAATTGAACCAGCAATACTTCATCAAATTCACCATTAGTCAATAGTCAAGAGTCAATGGTCAATAGTCAGAATTTTGGACTTTGGACTTTGGACTCTTGACTTTGGACTCTGGACTCTGGACTCTGGACTTTGGACTTTTATGACACAAGCACAGTTGCAGGAAACTGCGAATATCCCTGCCCTCAATGAGGAACCAGGGGGAAGAAAATGGCAAGACTATTTCGGCTTTAACACCGACCATAAGGTAATTGGGATTCAATACCTAGTAACAACGTTTGTTTTTTACTGTATTGGTGGGGTAATGGCTGACTTAGTTCGCACGGAACTACGGACGCCAGATGTAGATTTTGTTACGCCTGAAGTTTATAACAGTTTGTTTACGCTGCACGCCACAATCATGATTTTCTTGTGGATTGTGCCAGCGGGTGCGGGGTTTGCTAACTACTTGATCCCCTTGATGATTGGGGCAAAAGATATGGCATTCCCCCGCTTGAATGCTGTCGCTTTTTGGATGATTCCGCCAGCTGGTATATTGCTAATCAGCAGTTTAGTGGTAGGCGATGCACCCGATGCCGGTTGGACTTCCTACCCTCCCTTGAGCTTGGTTACAGGTCAGGTAGGTGAGGGAATATGGATTATGAGCGTCCTTTTGCTGGGGACATCTTCGATTTTGGGGGCAATTAATTTCCTTGTCACCTTGCTGAAGATGCGTACCCCCGGTATGGGTTTTTTCCAAATGCCCTTGTTCTGCTGGGCAATGCTTTCTACTTCAGCACTGACTTTGGTATCAACACCAGTGCTAGCAGCGGGTTTAATTTTGTTGTCTTTTGACTTAATTGCCGGAACGACATTTTTTAACCCGACTGGTGGTGGCGATCCGGTTGTGTACCAGCACATGTTCTGGTTTTACTCGCACCCAGCGGTTTATATCATGATTTTGCCCTTTTTTGGGGCGATTTCTGAGGTGATCCCGGTTAATTCCCGCAAGCCGATTTTTGGATATAAAGCGATCGCCTACTCCAGTCTCGCCATCAGCTTTTTGGGACTAATCGTCTGGGCACACCACATGTTTACCAGCGGTATCCCCGGTTGGTTGCGGATGTTCTTCATGATCACCACCATGATCATCGCCGTACCCACCGGTATTAAAATTTTTAGCTGGTTGGCAACTATGTGGGGTGGCAAAATCCGCATGACAAGCGCCATGTTGTTTGCAATGGGCTTTGTCGGCACCTTTGTCATCGGCGGAATCAGTGGCGTAATGTTGGCGGCAGTGCCTTTTGATATTCACGTCCACGACACCTATTTTGTCGTAGCACACTTGCATTACGTCCTGTTTGGTGGTAGCGTTCTCGGCATTTATTCCGCGATTTACCACTGGTTCCCGAAAATGACCGGACGAATGATGAACGAATTTTGGGGTAAGGTTCACTTTACTCTAACTATCGTCGGTCTAAATATGGCATTCTTACCCATGCACAAGCTGGGAATGATGGGCATGAACCGACGTGTTGCCCAGTATGACCCCAAATTTACATCTCTGAATGAAATCTGCACCTACGGTGCTTATCTACTGGCAGTTTCCACATTCCCCTTCATTATCAATGCGATTTGGAGTTGGATGTATGGTCCCAAAGCCGGCAACAATCCTTGGGATGCTCTTACTTTAGAGTGGATGACTACCTCACCACCAGCGATTGAGAATTTTGACAAACTTCCAGTATTGGCTACCGGACCTTACGACTACGGTTTGGAAAAAGCGAAAGAAGGTGTACCCTTAGACGATCCTAATCCAGTTTTGTCTGGCGGTCCTAACTCTGTATTACGCGCCAAACCAGATCCAACGGTTGCGGCAAATCCCGAAGACCGCAAATAGAAAGTAGGGAGTAGGGAGTAGGGAGTAGGGAGTAGGGAGTAGGGAGTAGGATGTGTGTTTTCATTTTCTCTCTTCTACCCCTAGCTTCTAGCCCAAGCGCCTAAGCGTCCAAAATTTCTTCGACACAGCTATAAATATTAAAGATTCATGCAAAGTCAAACTATTGACCCAGCTCAAACGGCTCTCAACCATCACCACGCGGCAACAACAGAGGCTCATCACGAAGAACATCCAGACCATCGTATATTTGGTCTAATTGTCTTCCTCATCGCTGAGGGGATGATTTTTATCGGACTGTTTGGAGCTTATCTCGTTTTCCGTGCTAGTTTACCTGTGTGGCCCCCAGAAGGCACACCAGAATTAGAATTGTTGCTCCCCGGAGTCAACACTGTCAATCTGATTGCTAGCAGTTTTGTCATGCACAATGCTGACACCGCCATTAAAAAGAACGATGCGCGGGGTATGCAAATTTGGTTGGCGATAACTGCGGCAATGGGTATTACTTTCTTACTAGGTCAGGTATATGAATATACCCATCTGGAATTTGGTTTAACTACGAATTTGTTTGCCAGTGCATTTTACGTCTTGACTGGCTTCCACGGATTGCACGTTACCATCGGCGTTGTGGCGATTCTTGCGGTATTGTGGCGATCGCGCACTAAGGATCACTACAATAGCGAAAAGCACTTTGGCATCGAAGCTGCGGAAATTTACTGGCACTTCGTTGACGTGATTTGGATTATCCTTTTCGGATTGATATACCTACTTTAAGTATCAATTTTTTCTTGATGCTACAACTAAACCTCCATAATGGGGGTTTTTTATTTAAAGCTTTATTTAGACGACATCCTACAAAGCGATAATTTTTTGAAAACTGACAGAAAAAATCCTCAGCCACGCAGATGGTTGACGACTAAACAGAAGTGATACTTTATGAAAAATTATCCTACAATCCTGACTGACGAAATGCTATCGTTATCGATACCACCAGGACTTATTGCAAGATTAGGATAATCCCCAGGTGGAAGTGTTATATTTCTACCTTGAAAGTTAGTATCTCCAAAAACTTGCCAAGTACCAGATACTACTCTGGCAGATGTAATTTTGTCATTCCAAAAATTTCCGATATTTGGCAAATCTTGGGTAAAACTTCCTGATTCTCCTCTGAAGTTAGAATCAGAAAAGACAATCATTTCAGCCATTTGTTTTTCTCCAGAACTAGTTTTTGTTGTCAAAAAAAGCATAAACACTTTCTCAAAAAACTTTTAAGGTTAGTTTCTTGTTTAAAGCGTTTAATTTATTTAGCTTTTTTTCTACAATCTTATGGGTGTGAGTGAAAAGAAATTATGCACTTATTCACAAAAATCTAAGCGCCACCAATTAACTACCTATACAATCCATGCCCTTAGTACCTACCGTTGGTTCTAGGGGTTAATTTTTTATTAGTCCCTAAATAAAAACCTGGTGTAAACCACTATAAGCCAACCCATCTGCTAGCTCCTACAAGGCACGTTACTCCAACTATACATCAATTTAATGCCTATAGTGCCTACCGTCGCTTCTAGGTGCATCTCCACGTTGCTGGTGAAATGTTTCCACAATTGCCTGTGTAGGTGGTGTAGGAGAGACATATAAGCAAAATATCAAAAATTTGTGGTGATCGCATCCAAACCGCTTATCAATCAAAATTTTTGGTCTATGGCGACTTCCAGAAAATATCGGTGCGTTACAGTTTTGCTAATACACCTAGAGTATGGTTTTACCTTTAATTTAGTTGCTCTACTTATTAGCTATTTCAAGGTGATAATCTAGTTACAGGCACTCGGATTATTTCTGTGAAGCTTAACAGAAGATGATTTCTAATGCTTTACAAAGTACCATTAGTGCTATCACCGCAACTTGAGGGTGGTTTCACTGTCACATCGCCGCTTCTACCAGAGTTACTTACTGAGGGAGATACAGTTGAGGAAGTTTTAATTAATGTCCGTGATGCTTTAGCTGCTGTAGTTGAAGCTTATGAGGAGCTTGGACGAAGTTTGCCTGCGAACATGAAGGTTGTTGACGCTGATAACTACATCTAACGTCCGATCGCTTACTTTACAGCAATTTTCATGTATTTAGACCACACTCTTGTTTCTTTATTTCTTCCTTTGCGACTTTGCGACTTGGCGTGAGATAAAAATAATGTGGTTTATTTACTTGAAAATCGCTGTAATTTACTGACTGCGCCAAAGTTTAACTTTTTTATCAAAACCACCGCTAGCCAGCATTTGACCATCAGGACTAAAAGCGATCGCACTCACCCAATCTGAGTGTCCATAAAGTGTCTTTATTAACTCACCTGTAGTCAAATTCCACACTTTAATTCCATCTCTACCAGCACTAGCTAAAGTTTGTCCATCTGGATTGATGGCGATCGCATTCACCCAGTTATCATGTCCTGTGAGAGTTTTACCTAGTTTTCCACTGTTCAAATTCCAAAGTTTAATCGTGCGATCGCCACTAGCAGTAACTAAAGTTTTTCCGTTTGGTGTAAAAACTACCGCGCTAACTGTATTAGAATGCGCTGCAAATCCACGAATTAACTTACCACTACTCAAATCCCACAGTTTAACTACACCTTTATTATCACCGCTAGCAAGGGTCTGACCATCTGGACTTATCGCCAGAGTAAAAATTGCATTATCAAATCGTGCCAGAGTTGCTAGGGGACGCTGCTGTAACAAATCCCACATGCGAATTCCGTCTAAAGCACCACTAACAAGAACCTTACTATCAGGCGACACCGCTAAAGACAATATATTACTGGTATGCCCAACAAAAGAGCGGATAAAGTAATTGTTTTTCAGGTTCCAAAGATTGATCACATTGTCACTACCACAGCTGACTAAAGTTTTACCATCCCGTGAAATCAGCAAATATTCTACAGCTGTTTTGTGCGCTTTGCGAATAGTTCCTACCCTTTTACCATTGTGTGTATTCCACAAACGAATTACACCCTCATTTTCAGCACCCCCACTCACCAGAACTTTGCTATCTGGACTGAAGGCTAAAGATTTAATCGTTCCTGCGTGTCCACTAAAACTATAAAGTAACTGTGGATTAGCAAAGCTTTGAGGAGCTTGGGATGGTATTACCTCAACATTAGCATCAGCCGCACGAACACAAAACCCTTCCCAGAACGTAAGAGGAAGGGCAACAGATGTAGCAAATGCAAAAATAATATATGGACGAAAGAAAATACAGCCCCTACTTTTTCCCTTACTCCTCACTCTTTTTCCTCACTTTTTCAATAGGCTTATATCTTGCACCTTTAGGCATAAACAATGAATTGAACAGTTTTTAGTAGCTAATTTTACATAAATAAAATATTCTCAAACAGTCCTCTTTCCGAGGACTTCAGCTATAAGAGAGGGACTTATAGTCCCTGGCAGTCGGAAAAGCTATAAATACTTAGTAACTTTTTTCTTGCATGACATGTTGGTGCAAGATGTGAGTAGGCGCGTTAATTAATTTTTCCAGCCTTACGAATTATAAGTTACGAGTTATTACTTAACTTTAGTAGAGACGTTCCGGACAGAACGTCTGTACTTAGGTAGAGACGCGATCGGACGAAGTCTCTACAAGGATGGTTTTTTCTTAGAAACGGTTAGCAGTGGTAAAGCAGAGCTAGACGAGCGAGAGGGCAAATAATGTTGCACCACAGGCTCTTCTGGCAAAGGACGACTCTGCTGGATGCTTAACCAGCGCCATCCAAGGGTTATACCAGCAGTTCCCAAACCAAAAGCGAACAACGACCAGCTATCGTCAAATCCACCAATTAGCGCTTCGATAATGCCCATCGTGATCAATGCACTAACTAATGGTTCTCTACGATACGCTGACTTCAAAAAACGAGGTAATACAGCATTCATCTTTTGCTTGATTGGTTTTTGTTCACAAAATAGGCGTAAATTTACCGAGAATACCTCACCCGAACAAGCCACTTTTAATCAGAGCCACTTCAGAAATTATAATTATCTTTAGTAGGGGGAGAGAAGTGTAGAAATTAAGCAGCTTGCATATACTTGCAAGTCTAGGATAACACTTACACTCAAAGCGTGTGCCCCGTTGAGCATTAAACGACTCGCAAGGCAAGGTAATTTGCAATTAAGTTGTAATTTTAACTAGTTAAGTAAGTCGGTGATAAAAATTCAATGTAAATGTATATGAAGAAATATAAGTTGTGTGTAGGGGAGCCACTGCGTTGCGTGGGTTTCCTGCGTTGAAGCAAGTTGCGTTGTGTTATGTCCTAGATCGCACCTGGAATTGTTGACGGCGCCGTACTTTCGCAGCTAACGCACCCTACATTTAAATTTCTTAACATAGCTTGAAATGTCAGCACCGACTTACTTAGTACTAACTAGTTCAAATTCGATTTACCGACGCTTACAACTTTTAACAAGCTGGCAGAAGTAATGGTGAAGCTTGTGCGATCGCATCTCTACCTTAGACCCAGCCATGATAGCACTCCTTGGTTGGTGAAAAATTCAATCCCCACCATCAACATGAAACCAATCATGGCAGCTCGACCATTCAAGCGTTCAGCATATTCATTAAAGCCAAATTTCGGCTCTTCTAATTTTGGCGTAACGGTCGGTTGTGGTTGTGTCATCATAAATAACTCGTATTTTCGGCAAACTGAACTTTACATTGATAAGTCGGAACAACGGAAATGAAACAGCATAGTAGTGCTCAAATGCCAACTAAAAAATTGGCAAAATTTCCGCACTATTGCCCTTGCGTAACATTTTTTAATTATTCTTTATATATTCTAAGAATACTGGAGCAATAGTCAAGGGCAATTAGAAAGACGACAGGTAAGGATAATACAACTAGCCTCATAAATAATTAGCTATCTCTAATACGGAAGTAGCAACCTAGAAACTGGCAGGCTAAAGTTAAACAAAAAATCAATCAGAGGCAGTAAATGGAAGTTGGTGTTCCCAAAGAAAGTAAAGATCAAGAGTTTCGGGTAGGGTTGAGTCCTTCTAGCGTGCGGGTGTTGGGGGAAAATGGTCACAACGTTTTTGTCGAAACACACGCTGGTACTGGTGCTGGATTTACAGATGATGATTATAAAAGCGTTGGGGCAGAAATTGTTTCTACACCTGATGCAGCTTGGAATCGGGATTTAGTTGTCAAGGTGAAAGAACCACTGACATCAGAGTACAAATTTTTACAAAAAGGGCAGTTACTGTTTACTTATTTGCATTTAGCAGCCGATCGCAAATTGACCGAGCATTTAATAGATAGTGGTACATGTGCGATCGCCTACGAAACTGTGGAACAACCTGGTGCCAACAAATTACCTTTGCTCTCTCCCATGAGCATCATTGCCGGTCGTTTATCGGTACAATTTGGTGCCAGGTTTCTCGAACGTCAACAAGGTGGTAGAGGTGTTCTTTTGGGCGGTGTTCCCGGTGTTAAACCAGGTAAAGTAGTAATTTTAGGCGGTGGTGTCGTTGGCACAGAAGCCGCGAAAATTGCTGTCGGGATGGGTGCTACTGTCCAGATTTTAGATGTTAATGTTGAGCGTTTATCTTACTTAGAAACTTTATTTGGCTCTAGAGTCGAACTCATCTACAGTAACTCTGCCCACATCGAAACTGCGCTCATTGAAGCCGACTTGCTTATTGGTGCAGTTTTAATTCCCGGACGTAGGGCACCGATTTTAGTCAAGCGTGACTTAGTTAAACAAATGCGTCCTGGTTCTGTAATTATCGATGTTGCCGTGGATCAAGGCGGTTGCGTAGAAACTTTACATCCTACATCTCACACCAACCCTATATATATAGAAGAAGATGTAGTTCATTATGGCGTTCCCAATATGCCAGGGGCAGTACCTTGGACAGCAACTCAAGCTCTCAACAATAGTACCTTACCATACGTTGTCGAGTTAGCAAATCTCGGAACTAAAGCGTTAGAAATTAACCCAGCGTTAGCCAAAGGTGTAAATGTACAGAATCATCACTTAGTCCATCCTGCGGTGCAGTCAGTTTTTCCGGACCTAGTAAATTAGTTTTTTCCGATACTTAGCTTACTCATACCTACGTATTTATATAGGATTTACGCAGCGGTTCAAATTCCGTTGAAATGCGTAAGTCCTATTTTTGTATGGGGCAGCAATGCTTCGCTCGACTTGATCCATTTTGACTAAATCCAAAACCTGACCTTGAAACCTTTGTCGGGTGGTAGTTTTAGTTTTTGGACTTGATCGAAAATCAGTCATATGGAAAAAGTATTTGCCACAAAGCTAGGGTTTTTGCCAAAAAAACAAACCCGATTTTTTAATTTTGGATCAAGTCGAGCTTAGGGGAAAAGGTACAAATCAAGTGGAATCGCGGGCAAAAGCACCCCTGATCCTTTTCAGGCACAGCATTTTAGCCCCACCCGCAAGTAGCGTGGTTTTTCTCCCCCCGCTAGAGTGCAAATAGCTGCTTTTTAACTCGGCGAGTTTTTAATAAGTACTTATTTATTTGTCAATAGAATTAATCAAAACTTTAGGCTAATATTTATTACTTTGTAATTTTTTTACAAATAAGAAAAAATAACATTACGTGTTCCTTGAATAAAGATTACTTAAAGCTCAGAAAGAATAGTTATAATGAACGAATAAGAAAAAGAATTGCCTAGAACAATGCTTTTTCTTATTACAATTTAACAACACATTATTATGGGTCTGCATCAAGATTTTTTTGGCAGTAGTTTCAAGCCAAGCTTAGAAAAAGAAAACAAGGGAGGTGTTGAATCTTTAGCGCAACAATGGGCTAAAAAGTATTTGCAAAACCTCCAAGTTGATGAAGACGATAAACAAACTACTGATACGGTGAGTTTAAAAGAAGTTGTCTCCGAAGCGGGACGAAAAAAAACAGCTAACAAATTAATGGAATCTCTACGCAGCGTTAGTGCAAAAGCTTGGAACAAAACTGAAGCACTTTTAGCCGCAGAAGTCAAACGACATAACATCAAACCCAATTTGATTAACCCTTGGGAAATTGCAGCTGATTCTTTTAATATTTACCGAACCGTTTTAGATGTCTATACTAAACAAGCACCATTGCGGCAACTATCTACGGTAATAAAATTGGCTCGTGAAGATGAGTCACTTTATAAAAAGGCGCTAGAAATTTACACTGAACAGGTGGCACCTAGCCACTTAGCAACGGCAATTGGTGCAAATGTTGGAGCGATGCGGCGTAAATATACTCAAGACGATCCTAGAGTTATTGGCTTTGTGAATATGCAATTTCATTACACTAGCGAGATGCTTTTAAAACCACTTTCCTCTTTAGAGCGATCCTTTGTTGGTGCATATTTTAAAGTCATTGACGATCACTTGTATATGCCACTACAACGCGCTTATGCAGCCGCAGCTAAACATGATTATGATTCTTATGCTCTCTCAGCAGTACAACAACTTTTACCTGCCAGCACACAAATTGCCAAAAATGTTTTCCAAAAGATCGTCGAAATCTATCCAAATTATCGTTCTTACACAGGTTTATTGAGCGATCCGGTGGTTAAAATATCTAGTATTCGAGATGTAGAAATGTTTCAAGTCTACCTTTGGGTATGCGGTTTAGAAAAAGATATATCTGCGATTCAACAAGAATTATTTCCATTGTGCGTCATGCTTTATCCGACATTAAAAGTGCAGTGGGAGCTTGTTCGTCAAATGCTGCACTTGCTAGGACAAGAAATTAGCGATCGCTTGACTCCCAAACAAGCTAACACCTTAATGCCATATTTTCAGGTTTTGTGGCAAATGTTCTCTCCAGAAGTATTTGGTGAGCTGGATTTCGAGAGAAAATCAGACAAAGTTGATGACGAATTTTGGCAAGCGTTATTTAGCTAACAGAAAATATCTGAACTTAATTTATAAAATTTTACATTATTGCTTAAGTCATTTTCTCACTGACTGCATTTCCTTTTCAGCCAGTGTGCGCTCAATATCCTGTCACAACAGCAATAATTAAGTTCTGCTTTTCACATTTTATTAGAAAATGAGGAATCCTGTCACCAAATCACAATTTTTCGTTTTAGTTAAACTGCTTGTTTCGTGACAATAACTCTGATATTCTTATCATTTTAATCTCTGAGTTAAGTTGTTTTCATGATCTTAAGATACAGCAAATAACATGGTAATGACTAATAAAAAGTGGGCTGTCAAACGTATTACTGTAAATCTTGCAACACAAGAAGCAGAAAAACTGGAAAAATATTGTCAACAGACAGGTAGACCAGCAACTGATGTGATACGAGAATTGATTCGAGGGTTACAAATTTCTGACGATATCAATGGAGTGAAAAGTTGATAACAATGGAACTAGAGACGCTTATATGGTTGGACTAGAAAAAGAATTATTACCCATACCCAATGCGAGTGTGCCCAATGCGACCGTGCCTAATGACTAATAACTAAATACAAGTAGCAAATTCCGGCACTAACCCAGTTACAATCTGTAAAGAAGTTGAAAGGGAAAGACGGAATGCGTGTTGCAATCGTAGGTGCGGGACTGGCTGGACTAGCAACAGCAGTAGATTTAGCTGATGCAGGTTGTGAAGTCCAGATTTTCGAGTCCCGTCCCTTTGTGGGTGGTAAAGTTAGTAGTTGGGTTGATGGGGATGGCAATCACGTTGAAATGGGCTTGCATGTGTTTTTTGGGTGCTACTACCAGCTATTTGAATTGATGAAGAAGGTCGGGGCATTTGACAACTTACGCCTCAAAGAACACACCCACACTTTTGTCAACAAAGGGGGACAAACTGGTGCGCTAGATTTTCGTTTCTTTACAGGTGCCCCATTTAATGGGTTCAAAGCATTTTTTACAACTTCTCAACTCTCGGTTTTGGATAAATTGCAGAATGCTCTAGCCTTAGCTACAAGCCCAGTAGTGCGCGGTTTGGTAGATTTTGATGGAGCGATGAGAAATATCCGCAACTTAGATAAAGTTAGCTTTGCCGACTGGTTCCGCAGTCACGGCGGCAGTAATGGTAGCATCAAACGTATGTGGAATCCGATCGCTTATGCGTTGGGTTTTATTGATTGCGAAAATATGTCTGCCCGTTGTATGTTGACAATTTTTCAGTTATTTGCAGTCAGAACTGAAGCATCAATATTGCGAATGTTAGAAGGTTCGCCCCAAGAGTATTTGCACAAGCCAATCCTCGAATATTTAGAAGCAAGAGGAACCAAAGTTTACACGCGTCGGCAAGTGCGAGAAATTAAGTTTACTTCCGGGGAAGAAACTCACGTTACTGCTATCACGGTTGCCCAAGGTGAGACAGAAGAAAATATCACCGCTGATGCTTACGTCTTTGCTTGCGATGTCCCTGGAATTCAGCGAATTATACCACAAGAGTGGCGTAAATGGTCGGAGTTTGACAATATTTATAAGTTAGAAGCGGTGCCAGTGGCAACAGTGCAGTTGCGGTTCGATGGCTGGGTGACAGAACTCCAAGATGCCCAGAAACGCAAACAGCTAAATTATGCGGCGGGGCTGGATAATTTGTTATATACTGCCGATGCTGACTTTTCTTGTTTTGCGGATTTGGCTTTGACTAGCCCCGCTGATTATTATCGAAAAGGTGAGGGTTCTTTGTTACAATTGGTGCTGACACCCGGAGACCCGTTTATTAAACAAACTAATGAGGCGATCGCTTCTCATGTCCTCAAACAAGTACACGAGTTGTTTCCCTCGTCGCGAGAGTTAAATATGACTTGGTACAGTGTGGTGAAACTTGCTCAGTCTCTTTATCGGGAAGCACCAGGAATGGATGTTTACCGTCCTCACCAAAAGACACCAGTACCTAACTTTTTCCTGGCAGGTAGTTACACCCAGCAAGATTATATCGATAGCATGGAGGGAGCGACAGTTTCTGGGCGGCGTGCGGCGAAGGTAATTTTAGAGAATCTGAAGAACTAACGAACCGCAAAGACGCGTTCGCGTAGCGTCTCCGAAGGAGAAGGACGCGAAGGAAGAAGAAAGAATAGACATCTCCAGAAAAGACGTAGAGACGTTCCACTGGAACGTCTTTACAAGGGTTTCGGGCAACGCATAATTAAATTCTGGAGATGTCTAATGGCAGATTGGCTAGAGCATAGCGTGCAGGTAGAGGTAGAGGCTCCTATAGAGTTAGTGTGGAGCCTCTGGTCAGATTTGGAGCAGATGCCGCGCTGGATGAAGTGGATTGAGTCGGTCAAGATTCCCGAAGATAATCCAGAGCTATCTATTTGGACGCTTAATACTGGTGGTTTGCAGTTTAGCTGGAAATCCCGGATTTTGAAAATGATTCCCAATCAAATTATTCAATGGGAATCAATTGATGGTTTGCCGAATCAAGGAGCGATTCGCTTTTACGATCGCAAAGATAGCAGTATTGTTAAACTTAGTATCTCCTATGCTATCCCCGGTATCCTTGGCAAAATCATGGATAATTTGTTTTTGGGACGAGCGGTAGAATCTACGATTCAAGCTGATTTAGACCGGTTTAGAGAATACGCTCTCAAGGTTAAATCGAATCCATTTTAGAGAAAAGCAGACAGGACTACATAATTTACGCTGCTGTGCAAACGGTTGGCTCTGGAAGCGGATCACCGGCAGCATTATAGGCAATAATTAAAGACTCTAATGCTTCAATTCCATTGGCTACTGCTGACTGGTACGTATCACCATGAGTCCTGAAGCGTTGTCCGGGAAAATCAGGAAACCCTACCAAAAAGCAGTTATCTTCAACAGACCACTGAATAACCATTTGATATTTAAGCTTCGTCATCTTGTTTGTTGCCTTCAACTTCCTCAATTGCCTGTTTTACTTCTTTTTCTTGGTAGCGTTTAGCATCTGCTCCATCTTTGCCAGCAATGGTGATTTTTCCCAGGTACAAAGGATGTATCCAGTTAGTGTGACTTCCTTTGCCTGGGAGTTCAGCAAAACCTGCTTTCTGAAGCATTTGCTTAAGCTCCCGAATTTTCTTTGGCATTACTTATAAAAAAAAATTATATAGATTAAAGGAATAAAGCTTAATAAAAAAGGACATTGGTAAATATAAAGGCAGAAAATTCAAATTTCTGGTAGAGACGTTCCACGCTTTACGTCTCTACAGATATGGCTTAAATCTGTCATAACTACCAAGTTGGATCGCTAAACAAATTAATTGTCAATTCTTCGTCTTTTGGCGGTACTGAGGTAATACAAGCGCGGATGATATCACCATCATCTAATTCGACGCTGCAAGCATGACACGACCCCATCAAACAACCAGTAGGAATGAATATCCCGGCTCGATGTGCTACATCCAGCAGAGATTCTCCTACTTCGGCATCAACGGTGACATCATCTGGTAAAAAGCGGATGCGAACACTCATAAAACATTTGTACTACTGAGACAAAAATGGAGTTAAGTCTAAATGGCGTTCTATTTCCGTGGCGAGAGAGTCTAAAATATTTTCTCGCTCTTCGCGGTAGTTGGCAACGCCCGTAGGTAGAGATTTTAAACCGCGCTGTTGACGCAGGCGATTTAACCAAGCGCGACGCCAGGGACCATTGTCAAAAATGCCGTGGAGATAAGTACCCCAAACTGATTGGCAACTATCTACCAAGCCTAAATTAATATCGTCAAATAAAGCTTGGAAAGCTTTGGAATCTGTTCCTGGCATTTCGATGCGCGATCGCCCTTGGTGAATTTCAAAGCCATTTACCGGCAAGCCCATTTGCGGAAAATTCGAGCTAACTTGACGCTGACGGGCGATTTTCTGTCCCGTAATCACCGTTTTGATGGGTAATAAATTCAAACCCTGATATCTGCCAGCTTGTCCTTCTATCCCCTCAGGATCGGCTATCATTTGACCAAGCATTTGATATCCACCGCAAATACCCAAAACTGTACCACCAGATGCGGCATAATGTTGAATTGCTTCTGCCATACCACTTTTTTGCAATAATAGCAAGTCGGGAATTGTGGTTTTTGTTCCGGGAATAATTACAGCATCTGGATGTCCCAAATCTTGCTTGGGGCTTAAGTATTTTATCGCAACTGAGGATTCTGATTCTAAGGGGTCAAAGTCGGTAAAATTGGCAATTCTCGGTAAGCGAATAACCGAAATGTTAAGCTCGTTACTGGTTTTGTTAGACCGACGATCCAGTAGATCAAGCGAGTCTTCCGCCGGAAACAGATGTTCTAAATAAGGAATAACACCGACGACGGGAATACCAGTACGCTCTTCTAACCATTTGATTCCTGGTTCTAAAAGCGATCGCTGTCCCCGAAACTTGTTAATTACTACACCCCGAATTAAAGCGCGTTCGTCTGGGTCTAGTAATTCCAAAGTACCCACAACATGGGCAAAAGCACCACCCCGGTCAATATCAACTACCAGTAGCGTTGCTGCATTCAAATGTTTCGCTACCCGCATATTTGTTAAGTCGCGGTGCTTAAGATTAATTTCTGCCGGACTACCAGCACCTTCGCAAACCAGCATATCAAACTCTGTTCCTAAATGCTGAAGCGATTCTTCAATTGCTCGCCAACCCAGGTCAAAATATTGCTCGTAGTACTCTGCGGCACCCACTTTGCCTACAGGCTTACCCTTAATAATTACCTGGGAGGTCATATCTCCTTGGGGTTTGAGTAAAATTGGGTTCATTTCTACCCAAGGAACGACTCCCGCAGCCCAAGCTTGTACCGCTTGCGCGTAACCCATTTCACCCCCATTCGCGGTGACATAAGAATTTAAAGCCATATTTTGACCTTTAAAGGGAGCCACTCGCCAGCCACGCCGCGCTAAAATGCGACAAAGAGCTGCGGTTATCAGTGATTTACCTGCGTGGGATGTTGTCCCCACTACCATAATTGATTTCATAAATAATTATTGCGATTTTTCTAGATAAGG
>NZ_JAOWRF010000108.1 GCF_025753815.1 Plectonema radiosum NIES-515
CTACCCTTGAAGACTGTTTCCGATTTATCGGAAATACATCTTCAAGGGTGTTTCGTTTTTGACTCGCAATTCATCCCATCACCAACACTCCGTGTATGGTGTGGGGCTTCTTGCTGTACAAGCTAAGTGATGAGTTATGAGTTGTAGAGACGCGATACAAAGAGCGTCTGTAGGAGTTATGAGTTTTTAATCCTGACTGTGTGACTGACTTTTGACTCTTGACTTTTAACTCCTGACTCTCTATTGCTGATAAGCTGTAAGCTGAAAGCTCTAGAGAAGCTGATACCGATGGAATGGCACATAACTGATGCTCAAAGTTTGGCAATTATTGATAGTGAAATTGCCGAACATGTCTTTTCACCCGCAGAGTATGAAATTGTCCGACGGGTAATTTATGCGACAGCTGACTTTGAGTATAAGTCTTTGATTCGCTTTTCTGAGCGTGCTTTGCAAGCGGGAGCAGCAGCATTAGCAGCGCGTACCACGATTGTTGTAGATGTGCCAATGGTACAAGTGGGTATTGCACAACACATTCAAAATACTTTTGCCAATCCGGTGTATTGCAGCATGGAAGCGCTAACACGTCCCCAAAAAGACAAAACTCATGTTGCCTGGGGAATTGAAACTTTAGCCAAACGTTACCCAGAAGGCATTTATATTGTCGGTCAAGCGCAAACCGCTCTCACAGCACTAGTTGATTTAATTGAAGCGGAAGAAATTCGACCAGCTTTAATCATTGCCACCCCAGCCGGATTTGTAAATGTGGATGCTGCTAAAGAACGTTTGTTAGATTCTCTCGTACCTAATATTACAATTGACAGTCGCAAAGGTAATGCTGTGATTGCAGCTGCGATCGCCGACGGTCTGATAGATTTAGCTTGGCAGGCTTACGGGCAAGATGCAAATAAGGTAAATTAAAAAATTAACCTTATTTACATCTCCAGAAAAAACGTAGAGACTACCAAGTGCTACGTCTCTTGAGGTTCGGGAAACGCATAATTAATTTCTGGAGATATCTTTTGAATTTTAATACAGATTCCAACCGCCAACCATCTGCAATTATTCTTAACAATTTTTTATGTAAAACTTAACCAAGCGAATACATCTGCAACAGATAATTGCCAGTCTCCCAGTACACTGAGAACTGGTAAAATATCTTGTCCTTCTTTAATTTCTGGTAGTTGGTTTGGTTGAAAAACCATTACAGATTCATCTTCGGGGTCAAGAAACCAACCTAGCTTTGTACCATTTTGGATAGAAAATGTAATTTTACGGATAACTCGGTTTGGAGATTGTTCGGGAGAAAGAATTTCAATTATCCAATCTGGATAAATTTCAAATTTATTAGCTACTCTGCCTTTGGCATCAAGAGGAATTCTTTGCCATTCAAACACAGCAATATCTGGAACTAAAGAGCGTCCCGCAAATGTACAGCGTAATTCTGGAAATGCATAGGCTATTTTTTGATTGATTGCAATCTGATTAATAGCAGTAGCTAAACAAATTTGAATTGTACTATGTTTTCCCTGTGCCATTGGCTTTTGGTAGATACGTCCATCGATATATTCACTAGCCGGTTTTGTTTCTGACAATTTCAGAAACTCTTCTAGCGAAAGGTTTGAAGATACCTGAGTTGATAGCATAATCAGCAATTACTCCTTAAAACCCTGCCAATAATTTTGCGATCTCTAGTCCAAATGTTAAAAGGTGTTGATTTAGCAGTAGGACTTACGCAAAAATCGTCAAAAAGCTTAATTTATCGAACCGCCAAAACGCCAAGAACGCTAAGAATTCGTAGAGAGTGCGTAAGTCCTGAGCAGGAACTGAAAACTTAGCTATTATATGATGCATATTGACATTCTCCGTCGCTTTTACTGCTAGCGGTAGCGACGGAGAACTAATTAGACGCTCAATTCGCGATCGCCCACCCCGATTATTACATTTTAAATTTTTCGGTAATCCGTTTCATCGCTTCTTCCACGTTTTCCCGGCTATTAAATGCCGAAATCCGAAAATAACCTTCACCCGCAGCACCAAAACCAGAACCGGGTGTTCCCACAACGTTTACAGTTTGCAACAATTTATCAAAGAAATCCCAACTCGACAAATTATTAGGTGTTTTCACCCAGACGTAAGGTGCATTTACGCCACCATATACCTGCAACCCGGCTGCTGTTAGTTGCTCGCGAATTATTTTCGCGTTATCCATATAAAAGTTGACAAGTGCCTTAGTTTGTGCTATACCTTCCTCAGAGTAAACTGCCTCGGCTCCGCGTTGGACAATGTAAGACACTCCATTAAACTTGGTAGATTGACGACGATTCCACAGTTTCCACAGTTCCACATCAGAACCATCAGCAGCTTTGCCTTTGAGTGTCTTCGGCACAACTGTTAAGGCACAACGAGTACCAGTAAAGCCCGCATTTTTGGAGAAAGAGCGAAACTCGATCGCACAATCTCTTGCCCCTTCGATTTCATAAATCGAGTGCGGAATCTGAGAATCGGTGATAAACGCTTCGTAAGCTGCATCAAAGAAGATGATCGAGTTATTAGACTTAGCATAATCCACCCAAGCCTTGAGATGTTCTTTGGTCGCAGTTGCACCAGTGGGGTTATTAGGGAAACACAGATAAATTAAATCGATTTTCTTGTCAGGAATTTCGGCAGTAAAGTTATTTTCAGCCGTAATTGGCAAATACACAAAGCCTTCAAATTCACCTTTATCATTAGCCGCTCCCGTATGTCCAGCCATGACATTGGTATCTACATACACCGGATAAACAGGATCGGTGACAGCGATCGCATTATCATTGCCAAAGATATCAAGAATATTCCCCGTGTCGCATTTAGAACCGTCAGAAATGAAAATTTCCGATGCATCAACCTCACATCCGCGAGATTCAAAGTCATGTAAAGCAATTTTCTCTCGCAACCAAGCGTAACCTTGTTCTGGACCATAGCCTTTGAACGTAGAGCGATCGCCCATTTCTTCGACAGCTTTAATCATAGCTGTGCGACAAGCTTCAGGTAAAGGTTCGGTGACATCACCAATACCTAAGCGAATGATATTTGCATCACTGTTTGCCAGAGCGAAAGCATTGACTCGTCGAGCAATTTCTGGAAACAAATAGCCTGCTTTGAGCTTAAGGTAATTGTTGTTAATTTTTGCCATAGTAGATTGCGACAAACACGGTATACAACATCAGCCAGGGAGTGCGTGACGTTAGTGGAACCTCAATATTGTGCAACATTATTCCTTAGAAAGTATATTGAAGATCCACACCACGGTTAAATATTGAAGGCAGTTAAAACTGCCGTTCGCTTCTACTCAGGTCGCACATACACGAAAAGCTTGTCAGCTGTTCGTGTAATTTCTTGTCACAATAGACATCTCCAGAAATGAACTATGCGTTGCCCAAACCCTTGTATAGACGTTAAATTTAACGTCACAATAATTCTTTTTCAAATAGGTTGTCTAATCTTGATGTTCAATTCGATTGGTGCGAAGCGCAAAGCTCACCGACGAAGGTGAAGGAGCGTCTGGTAGAGAAGGCATCGCATATTTCTGCCTTCATCTGTTAAGTTACTATTTCGGGAACAAACTTTGGTAGAAGAAGTGAAACGAAACGCTCTGCGTCAATCACTGGCTGTATTCCGCTACAGTGGACGTGCTGTCAACTTGGTGTGGACTACTAGTCGCTTTCTAACTATTATTCTTGCCACTTTAACTTTAGTGGCTGGTCTTTTGCCAGCTGCGATCGCCTACATCGGTAAGTTAATTGTCGATGCGGTCATTTTTGCCGCTCAATCACATACATATGGTAGTGATTTTGTCAATAGCTATCATCCGCTGATGTATGTGGGCTTAGAAGCGATCGCTGTTGCTTTCTTAGCTGCCACTCAAAGAGGACTTACGGTCTGTCAATCTTTATTGCGCGTGTTACTCGGTCAACGGGTGAATGTTCTGATCTTGAAAAAGTCCCTCACTTTGGATCTCACCCAGTTTGAGGACTCGGAATTTTACGACAAATTGACCAATGCCCGACGGGAAGCTTCGACTCGTCCCCTTTCTTTGGTAACGCGCACATTCGGGTTGGTGCAAAGTGCCCTTTCACTGATAACATACGCAGCTTTGCTAGTCAAGTTTTCTGCTTGGGCATTAATAGTCCTAATTTTAGCCGGGATGCCTGCATTCTTTGTGGAAACGAAGTTTGCGGCTCAAGCTTTCCGCCTGTTTAGTTGGCGGGCACCAGAAACCCGCGAACAGCATTATTTAGAAACGCTCCTGACCAGAGAAGATTTTGCCAAGGAAGTCAAACTTTATCAATTGGGGGATATGCTGTTAGGACGTTATCACGACCTATTTAATCGGCTTTATGGGGAAGATCGCAATTTAACTTTGCGTCGGGGCTTGTGGGGATATCTATTAAGTTTACTATCTACTGCTGGTTTTTACATCGCCTATGCTTGGATTGTGTTGGAAACGGTAGCAGCTAAAATTTCTCTGGGAGATATGACGATGTATCTTACCGTCTTTCGCCAAGGACAAAGTACTTTTTCTGGGGCATTGACTTCCATCGGCGGCATGTATGAAGATAACTTGTATCTCTCGAACCTGTACGATTTTCTGGAAGAAGAAGTACCAACACCAAAAGGTAAAGCGAGCAGAGGTGTCAAACCCAGAGATGGTATTCGTTTTGAGAATGTGACATTTACCTATCCAAGAAATTCGCAACCGGCGTTAAGAAATATATCTCTACATTTGCGTCCAGGTGAAAAACTAGCGATCGTTGGTGAAAATGGTTCTGGGAAGACGACTTTAATTAAACTGCTGACTCGGCTTTATTACCCAGACTCCGGACGCATCTTACTTGATGGCTTAGACTTGCAAGAATGGGATGTTGATGTGTTGCGGCGCCGTATTGGTGTAATTTTCCAGAACTTTGTTCGCTATCAATTCACCGTCGGCGAAAATATCGGTGTCGGTGATGTGGAACGATTAGAAGATAGAGAACTTTGGCAAATTGCTGCCGAAAAAGGCATGGCACTAGCTTTCGTCCTGAAGTTACCCGCAGGTTTTACAACTCAACTTGGTAAATGGTTCCGGAGTGGACAAGAACTTTCTGGGGGACAGTGGCAAAAAATTGCACTTTCTCGTGCTTTTATGCGAGATAGTGCAGATATTTTGGTTTTAGATGAACCGACATCAGCAATGGATGCTCAAGCTGAGTTTGATATTTTCAATCATTTTCGCGCTTTAACCAAAAATCAGATGGTATTGTTGATTTCTCACCGCTTTTCCACAGTGCGGATGGCTGATAAAATCGTGGTCATTGAAAATGGGGAAGTGATCGAACAAGGAACTCACGAAGAGTTATTGCAAGCTGAGGGACGCTATGCTTCATTATTTTTATTGCAAGCAGCGGGGTATCAGTAGGTGTCCCATTTGGTGAGAGTTCTTGAGATGGGTGAGATGTAGCAGTTCAAAGCCTCTCTCCAAAAAGAGCAAAGGAATGGAAGGGAGGTTTCGAGGTGCTTTAATTCGCGAAAAACTGCTGTAAAGCAAAAGCAGAAAATTTCGAGTTCAAAAGCTCAACTTCAGGTTCCGAGCCGAAATTAGGCACATAATTGAGCAAGTTGCTCAGGACATCAAATTTGAACCGCACCGTACTATTTTGGTGAGAGCGTATGCAATGTTTATCCAGGCAATGAATCGCTTTGGTTCGGTGATACAATTGCCAGATATCAGCCGGATAAACGCCGAAATTGATGGCGTTAGGGGAATGTTATTTCAGGCTTTAGCAGATTAGACTAATCCTCAAGTGTGAGGGATTAGCTTATTGTTATCGCCATAGTTTTATTTATTCATAAAAAAGTACACAGTCATACAGAAACCTACACCAGTAATAAAATATTGGACTAAAACTTGAGGAAGTTTGCGGGCAATATCAGCACTAGTATAACCGCCAATTATAGCCGCAACTGCCATCATAATCGCCTCAACCCAAACAATCTTTTGAGCGAAAATAAAGTAAGCGATTGCCACAGCATTTATACAAGTCGCTAACCAACTTTTAAAAGCATTCATTTTATGGATATTTTCAATACCCATGATATTTAAGACCGCTAGCATTAAGATGCCAGCACCACCTCCAAAATAACCCCCATAAGTTGCTATAACCAGTTGCAACAGCATGAGAACAATTATTGGCAAGCGAATATTTGCGCTCGTTCTTTCACTACCTTTCAGCCATTTCATCACTGGTCGATTGACTGCAAATAATACAGTTGCAACTAACATCAAATATGGAATTAAAGCGGTGAAATTAGCGCTAGATGTATGTAACAATAAATATGAACCAAAAATTCCCCCAACAATGCTAGTGCTGCTGAGTAAAAATAATTCTTGGCGTTGAGTTGAGAGTTCGCGACGATAAGCAATGCAACTTGCAACTGTTCCAAACCAAAGTGCGGCTGTACTTGTCGCGTTTGCATGAATGGGTTCCACTCCAACTAATACAAGTGCCGGAAAGACAATTAAACCACCTCCACCAGCAACACCATTCATAACTCCAGCTAGTAAAGCCGCAGTACACAAAAATATTATTTCCACAAATTAAAAAGCCGAAAGTTTCCAGGCAACAATGCGAATTCTGCGGTAATCTGCTATCCAAGTTTTATCTTGATAAAGTCTTGGTTTTAAGCTTTGTTCAACTTGAGTAATTACTTGTATTTGTTGTTGTTTGGAAAGGGTTTTCAAATATGCGATCGCAAACATTTGTATCCAATTCGCCATCCCTAGGTCTGCGTCTGCCAATGGTGTAGGACGCGCAAATAAAACAGCGTAATTAACATCAAATCCATGCTTTTCTAAGCGAGTCGCATACTCACCAATACTCGGATAATACCAAGGATTCAGTGCTTGAGGTTGCCAAATTCCTATCTCTTGTAAAGCACTTTCCAAAGCTATGGTAATTGCTTGCACATTTCCCTTACCACCAAACTCAGCGACAAAACGTCCCCCCGGTTTCAGCGCTTGATAAACACAATTAATTACCGCATCTGGTTCTTTAATCCAGTGCAACGCTGCGTTAGAAAAAACTGCATCGAAAGGCTGTTCTACTTGAAAGTTTCTGCCATCAGCAACATCAAATTTCAGATGCGGATAGTTTTGTTTTGCCTTTTGAATCATCGCTGGTGCATTATCAATTCCCATTGCTGTAGCACCAGATAGCGCAATTTTTTCTGTTAATTGCCCAGTACCGCAACCTAAATCTAAAATGTGTTCTCCTTCCTTGGGGTTTAATAGTTGCAGCAAGTCTTCACCATACTGCCAGACAAATCCGTGTTTGTCTTCGTAAAGGGCAGCATTCCAATTATTTTCTATCATCAAAAGATCCCTTATAAATCAACAGAATTGGTGGTAAAAAATGGTATGTATGTAGAGACGTAGCACTTGGTAGTCTTAACTGAACGGTATTGCATCACAAAGAATGAAATTACAAAGTGTGTATTGCTTGCCCTCTACCTTGCAGACTAGATTGATGACAGCTTAATTATTACGATAGAAAATATTTTTAATGATGTCCAATATATTTTTTAGCTTTAATTAATACTTAAAAGATATAAATGATGGTGTGCAATGGAACTACGGCATCTACGGTATTTTATGACATTAGCGGAGGAGCTCCACTTTGGACGGGCAGCCCAAAGGTTGCATATTGCCCAACCACCTTTAAGTCAACAAATCCGTCAATTAGAGACAGAATTAGGCTTTGAACTATTTCACCGCACCAAACGAAAAGTGCTGTTAACCGAAGCTGGACAAGTTTTTTTAGATGAAGTGCAGCAAATATTCAAGCAATTAGAACAGGCAATTCAAGTTGGAAGGCAAACCAGTCGGGGGGAAATGGGACAACTGGTTGTTGGCTTTGTTAGCTCTGCACCGTATAATATTTTGCCCAGTGTATTACGAGCATTTCGTAGTAGCGTTCCGCAAGTGAGGCTAGAGTTGCACGAACTAAGGACAAATGAACAGTTACGATGGTTGCGAGAAAGTCGAATTGATGTGGGGTTTGTGCGTCCACCTATAGAAGATGACACATTGAACTTTGAAATAATTTTTCAAGAGTCGTTGATAATAGCATTACCTGATACACATCTGTTAGCAAATCATAGTCATGTTTGTTTGCGATCGCTTCAAAATGAGCCTTTCATTTTATTTCCGCGTTTGTTAGCACCTGGACTCTACGATTTAATTATCAGTCTTTGTCAACAAGCGGGTTTTAGTCCCAACGTCACACAAGAAGCGATTCAAATGCAAACGATTGTCAGCTTAGTCGCAGGTGGTTTGGGTATTGCAATTGTGCCAGAATCTCTGCAAAATTTGCAACGAACTGGGGTAGTATATAAAGCTGTCAAAGAAGCGACTCTGAAAACAGCGATCGCGATAATTTGGCGAAAAAACGATACATCTGCCACTGTGCAGAAGTTTTTGGAGATCGCAAGACTTGCAGTTTGTAGTCAGGACTTCAGTCCTTAGTCCGGAGGAGGACTGAAGTCCTTGTTCTGGAGGAGGACTGAAGTCCTTGTTCTGGAGGAGGACTGAAGTCCTTGTTCTGGAGGAGGACTGAAGTCCTCACTACGGTTAGAAAGATTAGGTTTCGCTTTCACGTAGGGTGAGGATTTCTACGCCGTCTTCAGTTACAGCTAGGGTATGCTCAAATTGAGCGGATAGTTTGCGATCGCGTGTGACAGCTGTCCATTTATCGCTCAGAATCTCAACTTCCCAACTGCCTTCGTTAATCATTGGTTCGATAGTAAAAACCATCCCCGCTCTCAGACGCTTGCCTCTGCCCCGCGTGCCATAATGAAGAATTTCTGGTGCAGTGTGGAAAATATTACTCACACCATGTCCGGCAAAGTCTCGCACTACAGAAAAGCCTTGGGCTTCAGCGTATTCTTGAATTGCCGCACCAATATCGCCAACTTTTGCTCCAGGCTTCACCTCAGCAATACCTAATCTAAGGCATTCTTGTGTCACCTCAACCAGCTTTTTCGCTTTTGGTGCTGGGGTACCGACAAAGAATGTTTTCGATGTATCGCCGTGGTAGCCTTCAACCAGTGGTGTAACATCAATATTAATAATGTCGCCTTCTTTGAGGATTTGTTTGGCGTTAGGTATGCCGTGACAAACTACTTCATTTACACTGGTGCAAATTGACTTGGGAAAACCTTTGTAACCCAAAGGTGCGCTTTTTGCCTTATGTGCTTGCGTCCAACGTTCGGCTTCATCATTGAGTTCCAAAGTGCTAACTCCCGGCTTGACCATTGGTTCAAGATGGTGTAATAATTCAGCTGCCAAACGTCCGGCTTGACGCATTTTGTCTATTTCTCTGTGAGATAAAAGAACGATGGTTTCACTTTTCATATAAATTTAATTTAACTGGGGACGCTTGGACTAGGCAAGAGAGATTTCGAGCAAAAAAAAGCTGAAAACCCTTTCTTTGAGAGAGCAGGGGTGAAAGCTAGTTGCACGATTTATCCTGCCTTGGCAATCTCTTAATATAATCGCGCAAAACTTCTGAGTCGTGAAAAATGAGCAAAGAAAATTTGGTCACAGGAGTGTCAAGCATTATCTAGACGATCCATATACATAGTTAAACCAGTCTCGGCTGCTTGCCTTGCCGCATCAGCAACCTTTAAACTGTACAAGCTTGCCTCTGGAGTAACGTACAAAGGAGTGCCATTAAAAAGACGATCTAAGACCATGTTTGTGTCTTTGGCAAATAAACCCCGTTTTGTACCCACCTCTATCGGTGTTGTTTTCCCATTTTCTATTAAAACTCCTTTATCGCCCTCAAAAATTAATCCACCCTTTTCCCCATGAACTTCAAACTTGCGCTCTGCTTGCCACAACGTTTCACCTTTGCCATAAACTACTTGCGCTAAAAGTCCGCTGTTGAAGCATAGTTGACTAATGCAAAAACAGGTTTGGTAAAATTCTTCGTCTATTTCCCAAAATCGCTGATGGCAGTTAACTGTAGTAACTTCACCAAACAAATCGGTTAATCTATGTAATCTAGATAACGCACCCATTAAGGGAAAACCGAATAATTCGTGGCTAAAAGTCCATTTACGTGGTGCGGGGTGTTCTGGCTTGATGGTGCTGTAGCGCACATAAAACAATCCACCAAGTTGTGGTAGGTATTGCTTTAAAGCTAAATGCAAACCGCCTAAAAGTTCGATATGTTCGACATGGAGAAGTTTATTTTCAGCTTTGGCTAAGGCAACGAGTTCTTCTGCTTGTACCACGTCTAAAGACAGGGGATATTCGACAATTACGTGTTTGCCTGCTTGGAGTGCTTTTTTGGCGATCGCTCCATGATCTCGATTTACATTACAAATTACCACCAAATCCACATCTTCGCGCTCTATTAGCTGTTGCCAAGAACTCATTGCCTCTGCTTGGTAGTCTGAAGCTAGAGATGCTGTTTTTTCTGGGGTATTACCGACAATGGCAACTACATGCGATCGCTCATCATGAACAAATGCTTCAGCCCTTAATTTTGCCACATACCCTGTACCAATCAAACCCACACCCAAACTTGCTTTTTCCAAAAAAGCCGCTCTCATCGTACATTATCCTCACCAATTCTGTTTATCGATTTTCTGTATAGGACTGAATTAATTGCTTCAGCCGTTTATAACGCTTTAGTAAACTTGTAAATTTTTCAGCAACGCCGATCCGCAAATGGCAATTTCCGTAAACGAGAGTGATTTGTCCATAAATTCCAGATTTTTCCAGATTATAGTCCTTTCTGGTAGCATCTATATACAGAGAATTATATAAGTAAAACTTATCAGGATTAACTAACTAAATTTCATTACTAATCGCGTTCAAATTCCAGTTACATCGTTTAGTTTTTCTCGTAGTATCAGAATTGAAGCAAATTTGAATAAACGGCTGAAGTAGTCAGTTCAGCCGACAGTTTGCTTTAGGATAACTTATACGGTCTGCAAAAGAGAGGATTAAAAAATGGCAACTTTTAAAGTGACCCTGGTCAACGAAGGTGAAAATCTTAACCAAACCATCGACGTTGATGATGATGTCTATATTCTAGACGCTGCTGAGGAAGCCGGTCTTGACCTGCCTTATTCTTGCCGCGCTGGTGCTTGTTCTACCTGTGCAGGTAAGTTGGTATCGGGTTCCGCTCCAGACCAGTCTGACCAGTCTTTCTTAGACGACGACCAAATGCAAGGTGGATATATCTTGACTTGTGTCGCTTACCCAACTGGAGACTGCACAATCGAAACCCACAAAGAAGAAGAACTTTACTAAGAGTTTGGGGCTTTAGTAATCAACGATAAAAACAAAAGCAATCACACACGTAGTAAAGACAGGTAAATAAAAGAAGCAGCACAAATGAGGAAAAATAATTTCTCTATTGTGTCTGCTTTTTTTGCATATGTAGATTTGTATTGACACTGCCGTGACCCACAACGAGGGTCGCGTATACACGCTCGCTTGTGAGCTTTTCGCATTATTCTTTAGACATCGACCGCTATGCTTATGATGCGTCATCTGATATCATATCCGTTTAATTAACAGTAATAAAAACCTACCTACCGTCTGTTTTGTTTAAGTTCCGTTAACTGTCTTAACTGTCCTTGCATTTTTCTAAAAATACTGGGATATTAAAAGCTATGAATTAGGTTGGCATATACCAAATACTTCCAATTAAGCATTTATCAAACTAGAAAGTTCGAGCCAGCAACTATATACATACGCTGCTCCAATAGTATTCCGCCCCGGACATTAGTATCGTGGCGAAAAATTTGGTACTGAGTTGTCTTTTGTATTGGACAAAACCCGCACTTATTCATTTTCAAAGTTTACTAATTTAGGAATTTAAATAATGATAAACAGCTTTGACGAATGGTCTCCCTTAAAAGAAGTTATCGTGGGTTCGCCGATTAATTACAATACCCAAGACTTGGAACTATCTTTCAAGCTGTTTTTTCACGATGTGGCTTACGCTACATTTTTGTATCCCCATTACGAGAAGTCCAATGACTCGAACGCGGCGATCGCAGCAACCTCTTCAACCAGAAAGCTGGGGAAAAAATATCTCGAAGAGTTAACAGAGGATGTAGAGGAATTGGTCACCACTCTAGAAGGGTTAGGGGTAAAAGTCCACAAACCTATGACGTTGAGTCATCCCATTAAGTTTAAGACTCCTTATTGGGAGGCGACTTGCATTCCCGCCTTAAATGTGCGCGACCAAGCGATAATCATTGGTAACGAAATTATTGAAACGCCTCCTCAAATCAGAGCTAGGTATTTCGAGAACGATTTGTTAAAGCCGATATTTTATCATTATTTTAATCAAGGGGCAAAATGGACAACTATGCCCAGACCGATCATGACCGATCGCTCTTTTGATATGTCTTATGTGTCAAGCGATCGCACCCCCTGCGTGGAAAATATTTACACTCAAAATACCTCAGAGTTTGATGTCGGACATGAGATGATGATTGATGGTGCCCAATGTATCCGTTTGGGCAAAGATATTATCGTCAATGTGGCGACAGAAAATCATTGGTTAGGATTTCAGTGGTTGGAGCGACATTTGGGGGATAAATTCAGATTACACAAGATTTTTCAGTTGACCGACAATCATATTGATAGTATTGTTCTGCCTTTAAGACCAGGGAAATTGTTGTTGCGTCACCCCCAATTTCTAGATAAACTGCCAGAATTCTTGCAAAAATGGGATATTATTTATCCTCCAGAACCAACGGAGAATATTTTTCCTCAATATGAAGATGACGAGTTGATTCTCACCACCAAATATATTGACTTAAATATTTTATCGGTGGATGAAGAAAAAGTAATTGTTAACTCTTTGTTTCCCGAACTGATGACAACCTTAGAGAAGCATGGTTTTACACCTATTCCAGTCAGGCACAGGCATCGGCGACTTTTTGGTGGTGGGTTCCATTGCTTTACATTGGATACAGTCAGAGAAGGAAAATTAGAGGATTACTTTGGTTAATTTGTGAAACAAGTTGAAAGTTTGAAAACTCCCGCATGGTGGCAGAGAATTGAGTTAATTCTCGCTCCTACTGGCTACTGGGAAAGAGCATTTGAAAGTCATCCTGAAGCTTTTTGGGCAAAAGGAGTAGATTGGGGAAGTCCTCTGATGATGTTTTATACTCCCCAAGCTGCTCAACAGATTATCGAAAATCGGGATAAACATTTAGGAATTGTCTCATTTCCTGGAGAATTAACAGCAATATTTGGCAATAATTCAGTAGTGACAAGCGAAGGCGATCGCCACCAAATTTTGCGTAAAATATTGATGCCTCCTCTACACGGAAAACTGGTACGCGATTACGGAAAATTAATTTGCGATATCACCAAGCAAGTGATGCAGCAGTTACCAACCAACCAACCATTTTTGGCTTGGGAAGTTGCACAGGATATTACACTGCAAGTTCTCATCGAAATTTTGTTTGGTTCTGCTCAAAAAGAGCGCTATCAACATCTGAAAAATCTGATAGTTTCTCTGTTGAATTTGTTCGCAGCTAAAACCGCTGGCTTTCCCCTGTTAAGGTTTTTCCCCAAAATTTTAGGCAACAGAAACTTAGGGCAGAAATTTATCCAAACACGGCAGCAAATAGAACAACTAATTTATGCTGAAATAGCAGAGCGTCGGACTCGTGTAGAGCCAGATAAAACAGATGTGCTGTCCCTAATGATGTCCTTTCGCGACGAACAGGGACAGCCTCTAACTGATGTAGAGATACTGGATAACTTGTTATTACTATTATCCACAGGAAATGAATCGACTACTGCTGCAATTTGTTGGTCGTGGTACTGCGTTTACCGTAATCCAGAAATTCAGGAAAAACTGCTTCAAGAAATAGAAAACTTAGGAGACTGTTCCGATCCAATTAATCTTTACCGTCTTCCCTATTTGACTGCTGTTTGCAATGAAACTCTACGAATGTATCCGATTACAATGTTTATTCTGCCTCGCGGCGTTAAAACATCCACTGAAATAGCAGGTTACGAATTACAACCGGGAAATATAGTTTCTATCAGTAATTATCTACTGCATCGGCAAGAATATTTATATCCAGCACCTGACGAGTTTAAGCCAGAACGTTTTATTGAACGTCAGTTTTCTGCCTATGAATTTATGCCGTTTGGTGGGGGGATTCGGAGTTGCATAGGAGCCGAATTAGCTCTGTATTTAATGAAGCTAATTTTGGCAACTATTGTGTCTGAGTACCAATTAATATTAGCGGATAACCAGTCTGTCAAACTCCAAACTCGGAATGCGAATTTAGCTCCGGTTGGTTTGCAGTTGGTGAAACAAGATTGTTAAATATAAGTTTGACAATTCCTTAACAGTGAGGTAAATGATGACAGATTTAGTAATAAACTGGTCAATAATTTTTATTTCAGGTGCTATTCTGTGGATATGGGAAATCCAAACCCCTTTAAGCCGAATCGAATACAAAGCTAGATTTCTCAAGGATTTTGGATCAGCAGTAATATCAATAGGTTTTACTACTGTTCTCATATATCTTTTTGCCCCAGTCATTAAACTAATAGCTTCACCCTTGATTCAGGAGTCACTAATCTTCATATGGATATTATCCTTACCCTTATGGCTCAGACTAATAATTGCTTATCTTGTATCAGACCTTACTTATTATGTAATACATAGGGCAATGCACAGCTATCAATTTCTCTGGCTTACCCACCACTGGCATCATTCGATTGAGTCACTTCCGTTATGGTGGTTATCTGGACAAAGAACAAGTTTTACCAGTCAGTTTTTATTCAAATTCGTATTTATTTGGTTTCCACTGTTATCTATTCCGCCAGAAGTTATGATTTTTGTGATGCTGCATCACACGGTTAATTTGAATTGGATACATCTCAATCTAAAACGGAACTCTTGGATGAGGATAGTGGAGTGGGTTTATAATACACCTAACTTTCATGCTGTACATCACTATTATCCAGATGGTAAAAACTTATGTGCTATGTTCACGTTCTTTGATCGCATCTTTGGAACTTATGTAGATCCAGACATTATTGACCACAGTCAGGAGCAATTTGGTTTAGATGGGGAACCAGTAACAGTGAAGATGATTGTGGGCATTTAGTATGTATGATTCAACTAAAATCTTAATTTATAGCCAAATAACAAAAGGGTTCGATCCTAATGAAATATTTTTACTTAGTAATAGATACAAACATTTTATGTTGTTATTTAGCATCTAAGTGGATTGAAAATTTTGATGGTTTACCAAACTTCAAAGGGATATTAGTTAGAGAAGATAAGCCATCAGATGAAATTCTTCAACAAAGAAAGGAATTTCATGCCAAATATGCAGAATCCAAATTGAATGATGAAATTTCTAGGGAGTTTCTTTCATTATATCCGGATTTTGATGAGATAGTAGAATCTGCAATCCGTCTATTTGGAATTCCTAAATACTCGATTACAGACTACCATCAAACGATTTTTTTAGGTCGTAATCTCAACGGAGAATCTGCTAAAAACTGGTTGAAAGAAACCTGTAAAAATTCCCAACCTTATTTTTTTTCTTATCAAGAGCAAATTCTCAAGACCTGGTGGATAGAAATTAGCCAGAGGCAGATAATAAATTGCCACCCAGCAGTTTTGCCTTATGCAAGAGGAATTTACCCTCTCGAAAATATTGCTATTCTCAAAGACATTGACAAGTTTAGGGAAGCTGCTGGAGTAACTATACACTACATTGATGAAGGCGTAGATACTGGACCAATAATTAGAGCCGAAAAAATTATCGATCCGTTTCAATTTAATTCTATCTGGGAATTAAAAGCTTATTTATATGTAACTGGAAACAATGTTTACGTTAAAACTGCCAAAGAAATTCTTAGCGATCAGGACATGGTTCCTGCTGGAGTTGTACCTAACCCTCAATTAACGAGTCGTAATTTTCTGAGTAAAGATTTCACTCCCGAAAAACGCGAACTAGCAGAAGCAGCATATTTATCAATGAAAAACTATGTTTGTAGAGAAAAAACACAATCTTCTTCTATCTAAGTTCATCGCCACAATCACCGATTAACTCATACAAGTTATGTGATTTCTCCAACACAGCATTGATTCGATCGCTATCTTCTCGATCTAGCTGCAAATTAAATACCCTAGCATTATCCTTTAAATGCTCTGATATCCCTAACCTCGCACCAACGATAACCCCAGCTACCGCAGGTTTATCGAGGATATAGCGAACTGCAATATTAGAAATGCTAACTCCATGTTTGACGGCAATAGAAGAGAGTACAGTCAGCAATTCTTGAAATAAATTCCAACCACCCCATTTATCAAGAATGATTTTGTATTCCTTCAAGCTAGCGGTAGAAAGCTGTTCTGTTTGAGGTTCGGGTTGTCCCAAAAACTTCTCTGACAAAAAGCCACCGCAGAGAGTGCCATAGGTGAATAGCTTGATATTCTTTTGCAAACATAATGGTATCATGTTCACTTCCGGACGGCGATCGAGAATAGAAAACTGCACCTGGTGGGAAACGATATTAATTCCAGCCTCAACAATTTCGTGCAAGTGTTCGGTATCAAAGTTGGTTAAGCCAAGGTGCTTGATTTTGCCTTCTTCCTGAAGTTCTGACAAATATTTGAGGGCATCCAGATAATTGTTATCCTGGTATCTCCAGCAGTGGAATTGCAATAAATCGAGAGTTTCAACTCCCATCCTTTGGCGGGAAATATTAATTTGGTCCTCAACAAACTGCTTAGTCATGGGAGTGGGTTTTGGCACCCATTTGGTGAAGGCTTGAATATTAGATAACGCTTCTTTTCCTCGGATTGTAGTTAGTTGATGCCGAAACTGACCGATAAAATCTTCTGCTGGACCGTAAATATCTGCCAAATCCCAAGTTGTGAAACCAGCATCTATATAATCGAACATAGTCTGAATAGCGCTGGTGGAGTCAATTGCTCCATGCTTGCCAGATACTTGCCACATTCCGTTTAAAATGCGGCAGATATTCAAGTCTGGCGTTAACTGTAGTCGGCTCGATGAGGGTAAATTCATAATTTTAATAATTCAGGACTTACGCATTGACAGAAAATACCAAATATGAATCATTTGAAAAGCACATTTGTCGTAAGGGTTTAGCATTGCTCATTGGTGTCAACTTAAGCTAAAAATAGCTGAAATGTTGGCTTCCTTACCCGCCTGGAACTGAAAGTTCCTCTCTTATAGCTAAAGTCTACTGAAGTAGACTAAAGATTTTTGAGGGTATTTAGTCATCTTTTAGATGACTTTCGCTATTAGCAAGGAACTTCAGTTCCTTGCGGGACAACGGTTTTACGTTAAGTTGACACGTATGAGCATTGCGCTTTACCCCTACAGTTGACGATTGAGGAGCGATTAATAAAAGGCTGAAACGAATCATTTTCCTATATGCATACCATGATTAATTTGTACAGTGCGTAAGTCCGATAATTATATTTGCGACATTAATCCAGAGAGGCGATCGCTTCAGTGTCATTGTGAAGAGTTCTTGGTACTTGGATGGCGATCGCCACCATTTTAGTTGCCATAAACCCCGACATAGCCAGCCACAAAATTTGGTTACTATGAGCTTGCCATGCCCAGACTGCTAAGGGTGCAAATCCCAATAAAGCACCGTATAAACTGGCGTTACGGATGGGTTTCCCTTCCGCTAAACCTCCGAAATACCCATCGAGGGTACTAGCAATAGCCTGACATCCTAAAACGATGATTAACCAAGGAACGTAAACTTTAATTGGCTCGATAATTTCAGTATGGTCAGATAATAACCCAAAGACAGTCTCAGGAAAAAGGATGCAGGCTACCGCAATGCAAAGTCCCACGGAAAGGCTGGTTCCTACTGTCACCTGCAATAACGGGATAAACTCGTCGTTAGCTGTCTGACCTTTAAAATTACCGGTGAGGGTTTCCGTGGCAAAACCAATTCCCTCCACCAAAAATACACTTAGCAATATTATCTGCAATAGTAAAGCATTTTCTGCAAGCACCATTGTCCCCATTACCGCACTGAGATTACCGAAAGCAGCCCAGGTAGTCATATTGGCTAAAGACCGGACAAAAATATTGCCGTTGAGGGTAAAAGCAGATTTAAAGGCTAACCAATCCCAAAGCTGTTGGAATGCTGTTTGTAACTCTTTGAACTGGATGTCTTGACTTACGAAAACTAGCCCTACTAACAACATCAAATATTGACTTAGAGCCTGAGAAATTCCGGCTCCCGTGCTTGCCCACTCCCAGCGGATAATGTAGAGGTAGTCGAACGCCACATTAGCACCGTTGCCCACTACAGACATCAGCAACACCTTGCCACTCATTTCTCGTCCCAACAGCCAACCAATGAGAACCCAATTAAACAAAACCGCAGGTGCTCCCCAAATTCGGACGTTGAAATAGTCAATCCCTGATGCTTTAACTTCTGGACTAGCACTGACTATAGCAAACCACAGTTCTCGGATAGGGTATTGCAATATCAAGATTGCCACACCTAAACCCAAAGCCACTAATCCATTCCGCAGTAATACTCGCAGCATTTCTTCTCGGTCATCGCGTCCAACCGCTTGAGCGGTCACCCCAGTGGTTCCCATCCGTAAAAAGTTAAAAAGGAAGTAGATGTAATCAAACAAGATGGCAGCGAGGGCAACTCCTGCTAAATGATGGATTTCTTCTAGGTGTCCTAAGAAAGCCACACTAATTAAACCCCCCAGAGGCACCATGATGTTAGAGGCAACGTTGGCGATCGCCAGTCGAAAGAAGCGATCGAGGAAGTCATACTGACTGGGAAGGGAAAGCTTCATGGATTAACTTAAGTGAAATTTGTCATGACTTAGTTTGACATCTTTGTGCGACCCCAAAATAACCTATTTATCCGGAAATCCTTCTATTCTTGATTGGTGAATAGCAGTACTTTATTGTAGTTTTTCAATTTTTTTAATCATGATAATCAAATTAGTGGAGGTATTGACAAAAGGTACACATTTGTCTTTTGTCAACGCGAAGAGCGTTCTTCGCGCTGACGCGGGAATTTCAGCTAAGGCTTAATGTTGTTGCTCAAAATTTGAATTTGAGTGTCGGGATAGTAGAACTGGAGAATTTTGGCACTTGCCCAACCGAGTTTAGCTAAAGTTTGGGCACCAGTTTGACTCAAACCAACTCCATGTCCTAAACCACCACCAACAAAAGCATATCCCCATAGAGTAGATTCGCCTTTATTCAGTGCTTGCAGATAAAAAAGTGTACTTCTGGGTGCGGCAAAGGCGCTGCGAACTTCATCTTTATATAAACTAAAAGTGCCAATATCAGTTTTGACATTTAGTTTGAGTATGCGTCCGCTTTTACTGCGCTCTACTACTGTCATTTCTTGAACGGTTTTAAACTTGGCAAAGGGACTCTTTTTGACTGTAAGAAATTTCTGCAAGCCTTTGGTAATGTCGTCTAGGCTACTTTCTTTACGCCAGCGAAACAGGTCGAAATCGCTTTCGTTAAATCCTTCTTTGCGACTGATAAACCGCTGAAAGTTCTCTTCTGATGCTAAACTCTCATCCGATAAACTCCAAAAATTAACCGCAGCATCTAGCACTGGTCGTAAATATGGGCGATCGTCACCATTCCAAACATCGCTAAAGGAAGCAGTTACACCGCCTGTGGTGGAAGAATATAATGCATCCACTAGCTGATTTTGATAAGTTAATACCATCCCCCTTGTGGAAGCGATCGCTTTATCTGTAGCGGGAGAAACGTCATTCAGCCCAAAATAAACTTGGCAGTGAGTGTCCGCACACAATTGATAATTATCTACTTCAAATCTCCGTACATTCCGCAGCACGTAAGTCCGCGCCAAAATCGCTTGTGCTTCTAATGAGGCTACAGGTGCCGAATTGCCAATTTCATAAGGCACAACCCCGCGTAAATACGTTTCTAGAGGCACTTCGTTAACTAAAGTGTAAGTACCATAAGCATTTGATTGTAACTCCAACCGACCTGGATAAAGACGGGCATTTTCTGGCTTTTTACCTTCATTCACCCGGATCAAGTTTTTCTCAGTACTAATTTCTAAATTATTCGGGCTGTAGCGTTTGCCATTTACTACCCAACTTACTCGCGGCACTTGTTTGATAATTTGGGTGTCAATAAATACCGTTGTTGTCTTTGTACTTTTTTGTACGCTTTGCAATAGCAACCGCCGTAATAACGGAGTCTTGTAAACATCACGTTTCGCCCAAACTTGCCAGCGTTCTGGCTGTGCCAGTTCTACTTGTATTCCCTTTTTCCGCCAGCTTTGGGCGTTGTCTTCCGCAGTTTCAAAGGTACGGAAAGTGCCTAAAACTACTTTCTCCTCAACTATCGGTTGAGGTAAAGCTTGCATAACTGTTTCCAGTTTTACCGGGTTAGTGGTAACTAGGGTTTGCTCTGTTTTGTTTGCCGTAAATTTCAGCTTTAAGCGATCGCCTTTTGTCGGCTCTAGTTGCAGCTCCATAGTCGGTTTATCTCCAAATCGCTGCACAATCCCAATTCTTAGTTCTACATCTTTTGCTTTGCTCCCAGGACTTGATGCACCAGTCAGCCCCAATAAGCAAAATGTCGTCAGTACTGTGTAAGAAAAACGCCATAAGGTGATTTTCATCGGAACTAACTTGATTCTGCCCCCAGTCACACTTTGGGGTGGATGATCAATTTGCTTTATCGCGTAGTGGTTTTGTCGCATGAGCTACCTAATGATATCATTGCTTGTTTTGCATGAAAAATTGGCAAAACGAAGTCATAACAATTATGATTTATGTAGAAACACAAAAAAGAACTAGACAAGGATATCCCTTATGGTTAGGGTACAAGAAATTCCACTAAATCAGATAAAACGTCCTTTACCCCGTGCCAACGATCCGCAAAAAGTGCAAGCCTTGATGGAATCAATTCAGTCCATCGGGCAGCAAGAACCGATAGATGTCCTAGAAGTAGATGGACAGTATTATGGCTTTTCAGGTTGCCATCGTTACGAAGCTTGCCAGCGCTTAGGCAAAGAAACAGTCTTAGCCAGAGTTCGCAAAGCACCCAAAAGCGTTTTGAAAATGCATTTGGCGTAAAGTTTAATAGTTTATATGGGCATTGGGCTTTTCTTCTTTCCCATGAGTTCCTTTTACCCTCTGAAAATTCTCACTAACCACTAACCCTTAACAACCAACTAATAATCCGGAGAATTTTATGCAAACGTAAGAAACAGCGCTTACATCCCCAGGCTGTAGAGCCGTGGGGAATTACGCGAGTTAGTTAAACAGAAAGGTCAATTTGCATCTTTAGAAGGTAAAACCAACAAAGAGGGTATTAGCTGGACTGGAAGTGGCGTTGAATGGTCAAAGTTAAAATTGACTGCCATCATTACCAATGACCCTGTAATTTTGCATGGTTTAACATCAAAAATCAAATATGTTCGCTTGGTGCGTCGTGTACTGAATCAAAAAACTTATTGGTTTGCTCAATTAGTTTGGGTTAATATTAAGCGCTCTTCGCGCTGACTACGAACCATGAATGAGGCATTTTCGTTAAATTTCACCCATGCGTTGCAAAACTTAATGCAACGTCTGGGTGTTTCTAGTTTTAAAGCTTTGAGTCAAACTGCTGGTGTTTCAGAGCGGCAAATTTTGCGGTTGCGACGGGGAGAAGCAACGCAGATGCGAGTGGATGTACTGCTTAAGCTGTCGGAAGTGTTACAGATGCCGTTGAGTGAATTGATCGCAACTTTTTCTCAGGTAGAGTTGGTGAAAGAGACTGCATCAAATCAAGAATTGTTACAAGAAATAACGAATTTAAAAACAGAGTATCAGCGATCGCTTGTGCAATTAGAACAACAGCGAGAAGTATTGCTTTGTGAGTTTCAGCAAACAAGTTTGCAATTGCTAGAGTCTTTGTTATTGCAATTTCCCACCGCAGCACACAAAGCGCAAGAGAATCCGCAGCTAGCAGCGGTAAAAATATTGCCTTTAGTACAAAAACCTTTAGAAAAATTATTACAACAATGGAAAGTGGAAGCGATCGCACCCGTGGGAGCAGAATTATCCTACGATCCGCAGATACATCAATTAATGGAAGGTAATGCACAACCCGGAGTAAAAGTCAAAATACGTTACACAGGCTACCGTCAAGGTGATAAGCTTCTTTATCGAGCTAAAGTCAGTCCAGTTTGAGAGTGGGGGGATAAGGGGGATAAATGCCTAATACTCATCAACTAACCACGCTCCAACTAAAATGTTGACAAATTAAAAACATTGGGAATACTAAAAAATGTAAAGGCGATCGCAATCATTGCTACAGCAGGGGTAGTGTATTTAACTTTCTTTTATCGGTGGATTAAACGCTCACATAAAGGACTTCGGGTATGCAAGAGGACAACAATATAAATGAGTCTGTATCTAAACTAGAGGTACTCAGCAATAATTGTCCACCGAGACAGCAATTAAATGAAGAATTAGAAGCTAGAGTAGAAGAACGCACTGCCGAACTCAATGGCGTGGTTGTTGAGTTGAAGGAAGAAGTTAAGAAACGCATCGAGATAGAAAATAAACTGCGATTCTCAGAACAGTTTTTGCAGTTAGCAATGGATAACATCCCGCAGTTAATTTTTTGGAAAGACAGAAATTCTCTATATCTTGGATGTAACCAGAAATTTGCCTCTATTGCAGGTGTGGGTTTGCCAGAAAATATTATTGGCAAGACTGACTATGATTTGCCTTGGAAAAAAGAAGAAACTGAGTGGTATCGAGAATGCGATCGCCGTGTTATGGAATCTGGTGTGGCAGAATTACATATCATCGAGAAAAATACAGCTGATGGCAAGGAAGGATGGTTAGATACTAATAAAATTCCTCTGCGGGATGCTCAGGGCAATGTGGTAGGTATTCTTGGTACTGCCGAAGACATCAGCGATCGCAAACGAGTAGAAACTCAACTGCAACAGCAAAAAGAATTCCTTCGCACAGTCTTTGATGGCTCGGAAAATCCTATATTTGTAGTAGATGTTCTCGAAGACGGTGAATTTTGTCATGTAGCTTATAATAGTGCCGCAGAGCGTGCCACAGGTATGATTCGTGCAGAAGTAATCGGTAAAACTCCAGAACAATTGCATGGTGCAGTTACAGGGGCAACAGTGCGTCGGAACTTCGTCAACTGCCAAGAAGCAGCTAAGTCTATTAGTTATGAAGAATGCTTGACTTTCTTTGGTAAAGAAATTTGGTGGTTGACTACGATTAATCCCCTTAAAGACAGCGAAGGTAGAATTTACCGATTGGTGGGGACAACATTTAATATTAGCGATCGCAAACGAGCCGAAGCAACTTTATTAGAGCAAGAGCAATTTCTTCGCAGCGTCTACGATGGGTCGGAAAATTCCCTGTTTGTGGTGGATGTTCTGGAAAATGACTTCCACTATGCTGGTTGGAACCCAGCTACAGAACGTAACACTGGTTTGTTAAGCACACAAATAGTCGGTAAAACTCCAGAGGAATCCCTTGGTGAAGTTCAAGGTGCGATTGTTCGTCAGCAATATCTAAAATGCTTGCAAGCAAATGCGCCTTATACTTCTGAAGAATGCCACACTTTTTTGGGTAAAGGACTTTGGTCGCTAGTAACCATCAATCCCTTAAAAAATAGTGAAGGTAAAATTTACCGATTGGTGGGAACAGTATTTGATATCACTGAGCGTAAACAAACAGAAATTCAATTAAAGCAACAAGCACAAGACCTAGAAAAAACTCTCCAAGAACTCCAACGCACACAAATGCAACTTATTCAAAGCGAGAAAATGTCTAGTTTAGGTCAAGTGTTAGCAGGTGTTGCTCACGAAATCAATAATCCTGTCAATTTTATTTTCGGCAACCTTACTTATGCTAACGACTACATCGAAGACTTATTAAAATTAGTACAGTTATATGAGCAACATTATGGCGATCCCATTCCGGAAATTCAAGAATTCGCAGAAGATATAGACTTAAACTTCTTGATACAGGACTTACGCAAACTTCTCAAATCAATGAAAGTTGGGGCACAGCGCATTCGGGAAATTGTCTTATCTCTACGCACCTTTTCCCGCATGGATGAAGCAGAGATGAAAGAAGTAGATATCCATGAAGGTCTTGACAGCACACTGATGATTTTAGAACATCGCATTAAAGCTAAACCTGACCGTATAGCTATTCAAGTGATCAAAGAATATGCTAACTTGCCTTTGGTGGAATGTTATGCCGGACAACTCAACCAAGTATTTATGAATATTTTAGCGAATGCGATCGATGCTTTAGAGGAGTCATTAGTAAATGAGTCTGAAAAATTGATCACTCCGCAAATTCGTATTTTTACGGAACTTCTGGAGAGCGATCGCGTCAAAATTAGCATTGCCGATAATGGATTGGGTATACCATCCGCCATAAAAGATCGACTATTTGACCCTTTTTTTACTACCAAAGCGATTGGTAAAGGTACTGGGATGGGACTTTCGATTAGCTATCAAATTATAAGCGATCGGCATGGCGGCTCTTTGGAATGTATTTCACAGCCAGGAGCCGGCGCTGAATTTATGATTACAATTCCTTTATACCAAGAATAAATTATTACCAACTTATTAGCAAATTACTTAATCGTCAGATAACATTGCGGTAATAACATCAAGGTTCTCGATCAAGTTCCTTAACCCTGGCATAACTTTAAATTAAGAATAAGCTCTGCCTCAACGAGAAATGTTAATTGCCTCACAGCTGATTATACGTAAGAGGTAGTAGTTATAAGTTAATATTTTCTCTCTGATTTTTCTTTCTGATGAATGTAATGAAATATCACTGCTCAGAGCTGAGTTGTTTTCTATTGCCTATTATTAAGTCATTCAACCTGACTGCAAAAGAACAGCTAGTAAAAAAGAGATTTTGATGCGTGCTGATAAAACTCACTTCACGAGGGTAACTTGACTATTTATTATCTAAAATTACTGAGCGTTAATTAATTATTAATTATTTTTATTTGGCAACATTTCTTCAAATGAATTATGATCGGTACATACATGCAGAAATAAAAGCTGTATCATTTATACCAACAACTGCCTGAGATATGATGAGTCCTTTAATCAAAGTTTTTCAACCCAGTGGAATTTTAGATGCCAGTGAATCCCAAGAGTTTCGCCAAGAAATTATTGAAATTGCAGACAGCGGTGCGAAAATTATCTTAGTTGATTTTCAAAATGTGACTTTTATGGATAGTTCCGGACTGGGGGCTTTAGTGTTAGCCTTCAAAGCTCTACGAGCTGCGGACATCAAACTTGTTATCTGCTCCATTAATGAACAAGTCAGGATATTATTTGAACTGACTGGGATGGATAAGGTATTTGAAATATTTCCTAGCCAAGAAGAATTTAATCAAAATGTACTCTCCAGAATTTAGCTAATCAAACTTTATCTGGAGGATAGATAAATCATCATCAAAAGCCTCTTTGGAGTTTAAATTGGTTAGGTAATTTAGTACCTCGTCGAGTTGACTTTGACTCCTATGTTGTAATTCGACCAGCATCTGAATGAAAGCATCTAAACTCCAAAGTGTACCATCTGATTTAGTGATTTCGTAAACGCCATCACTAAAGATATAAAGAGTGCTGCACTCTTCAATATTGCAAAATCCATCAATGTATTTTGCTTCGGGAAACATTCCAACTGGCATTCCGGGGGTTCTTAATTGTTTGACTTCGGTAACGTTAACAGATTTGCCCGATACTAATATTGCTGGAGGATGACCAGCACTAGCATAAATTAACTGACGCTTGATGCGGTTGTAAACTCCATACCAGATTGTAAAATATTTGTCATTTTGATAATTCATTTGGAAAGTGTCGTTTAACGCTTTGAGTACCTCACTCGGTTGATAATAATTGAGACTTTTGAGAGCGCGGGAACGAAGTAAATTCAGCACGGAAATAGAGGGAAGAGTGGCTTTGAGTCCATGTCCGGCAGTATCTAGTAAATAAATTGCCATATAATCAGGATCGAGCCAGTAGTAATCGAAACAATCGCCGCCGAGTTGACGTGAAGGAATAAAGCGATAATTGATGGTGAGGAGTTCTGACATCGGTAAAGGCAAAAGAGAACGCACATATTCGGCAGCTTCTGCCATTTCCGTTTCTAAAAGTAGCTTTTGAGATTGCAAATCTCGACTTAATTGATGCAGACGCAATCCTGCTCTTACCCGTGCTTGCAATTCGTTTTGCTCGATGGGTTTGGTAATAAAATCGTCTGCACCAGCATCTAACCCCTTGACGCGATCGGCTACGGAATCTAAAGATGTTAATAAAATAAAGAATGTTGTCGATAAATTCGGATCTGTCTTGATATGATGGCAGACTTCCAGCCCATTTAATCCTGGCATAATCCAATCACAAATAATTAATGCCGGCTGGCAAGCAAGTACTTTTGCGATTCCTTCAGAACCATTGCTGGCAGCGATGACCTCATAACCCTGTTTTTCCAACATCCTTTTCAGCAGGATTTGTACTGAACGGTCATCATCAATTACTACGATTTGAAACATGGGAAATGAGGGGTAAGAGTAAATAATAATTTTTGTAAAATAAAAAATAAAATATGAGAATGGGGTATTTAATCAGGGCAAAAGGTTAAAGGGAAGAAAAGAAAGTTTTTTATTCCTTTTACCCTTCCCAATTTTTGACAGTCATAAAACATTATGGCGGTGAAAGGGGATTCAGCCACAAGAGGATAGCGCGTTTTAGTTGGTTCAAGTCGCGGTAAACTTCTTGCTTAAACCACTGTCCCAAAGCATCAATGGGGGTGAAAGATGCTCCAGGTTGCCATTTAACATCTTGACCTAAGGGTGTAACATGGCTTCCAGGCAGGGTTTGTGCTGTCACCATCTCCGGAAAGCGTTGTTGTAATATTTCCTTTAAAGCTGCTGATTGGTCAAGGGTATCGTTACTAAATTTTATTAATAAGTTGCGACGGACGTTATAGCGTTCTTGCACAAGCTTGTTAGTTTCCAAGGGTGAAGGAGTGAACTCGATCGCAAAGGTTGTGTTAAATTGTTCCACTAAGGGGATAGCATCCCGTGCAGCGTAGTTGTTAAAGGATATAAGGATATTACCTGCTTTTTCTACACTCAAGGTACTACCGATGAGTAAGTGAAGTTTACAACCCATGCTGTGTCCCAATCCATAGATCGGCAGGTAACGCTTGCGTAATGTGGAAGAATCGTGTAAGCGCTCGATAACGCGGTCGAAGTTTAGCTGTACAGATTTAGCGATCGCTATATGATCTAATGTGTTGACAAATGGCGTAGCAATTACAACATAGCCTTTCTCCGCCAGTTGTTCTAGTAGCCAACGGTAAGTGAGGTGAGGTGCTGTAGCGACGAATGCACCACCCAGGAAATGGATGATACCGATGGGATTTCGGGGAATTAACACCCAATTGCCTTGAATTTCTTTCCAGTCCATACCCATGAGCGATCGCTCTAATTTAATGTTTCTTTATATTAGACTGTGTGCGGCGGTCGTGTCAGAGGAAAGGGGGAGTGGGGGAGTG
>NZ_JAOWRF010000316.1 GCF_025753815.1 Plectonema radiosum NIES-515
GGGGGACAGGGGGACGAATTGGAAAAATTTCTTCCTTGTCTCCCCCTCTCCTTGTCCTATAAAGGTCATAGTCTGTTAGCGCGATCGCACTCGGTTAAATTTTCTACATAATTAGATTTAGATTAGACATATTTTGGATATGAATACTGAGACGCAGCAACGCAATTCCGTGGTATTAGTACATGGTATTAACGATACGGGGCAAGTTTTCCAGACAATGGCGACCTACCTGAGAAAGCGGGGATGGTCTGTGTATACTTTAGATTTAATCCCGAATAACGGTGATTTCGGTCTGGAGAAATTGGCACAGCAAGTTGCTGATTATATTGCCGACAGCTTTACCGCAGAACAACCACTAGATATAGTTGGTTTTAGCATGGGGGGAATTATCAGCCGTTATTACGTACAGCGACTGGGGGGAATTAATCGCGTACAGCGGTTTATTACCATATCTTCGCCCCATAAGGGAACAGCGATCGCTTATGCTTCCCTACGTCCTGGATGCCTGCAAATGCGTCCTAACAGCACTTTTCTCCAAGATTTGAATAAGGACGTAGCCATGTTAAAGCAGTTGAACTTTACCTCAGTGTGGACACCCTATGATTTAATGATTGTCCCGGCACATAGTTCGCGTCTTCCCCTAGGTACAGAGGTGATAGTACCATCAAGGCTCCACCCCTGGATGTTGACCGACTCACGCTGTTTAGCGGCAGTAGCAGAAGCATTATCTCAAACACCAATTAATTGCATAGATCCAAAGAAGTTTGTCGTCTAAACATCGCCAATTTTGGCATACTCAGGACTCCCAAAAATCGCTTCTGGGTAACGATAATACTTAAATTCCATTAAGTTATGAAAAGGATCTTCTAAAAAGAAAGCGCGGTGCTCTAGAGGAGAACCGACAAAGCGGTGTTTGGCTTCTTCAAAAAAAAGTAGCTCTCGTTGTTGCGATCGCCTTAATAAATCCTCCCAGTCACCTTCAGCACTAAAAATTAGTCCAAAGTGTCTGGGATAGATACCCCCTTGCGGTGTTAAAGGTTCTTTGGTCATATGCGCTACCAGTTGATGACCGTAGAGATTGAGAATCAACGCGTGCTTATTTTCGCGACCGGCAACGCAGCCAAGCCCATCGACATAATATGCCTTGGTTTGGGCAATGTCAGTAACCGGGAAAGCCAGATGAAATAAAACTTGGTTCATAGATAAGACCTTACAGACTCGGTACTTACAATTTATAAGGATGGATGGCTGAAAACCTAGTTTGCCCAATAATTGGACATCTCCGGAAAAGAATGTAGAGACGCGAAATTTCGCGTCTCTACAAGGGTTTCGGTTAACGCATAATTAATTTCCACGACGTTTGTCTATTGGACTTTGGACAAAAAAAGTCGAGTTTAGACCCGATTAAAGATCCGACTTTGCCGACTAGGGTGCAAGAGTGTAAGTCTGGTAAGCTGTTAATAACCAGTAAATACAATACTTGATCCGATTTATTAGCTGGTTTTTCAAATCAAAGACCTCATGACTGCAAGATTATAAAGCTATCACTTACGCATTGACAAAAATGCTAGCTCATGTATTCAAGTAGCACAAGGATTGGTTAGATTATCAAAAATGTATTTACGAACAACTTTTGTCAATACATTCCTTTGTAGTTCATACCAATTATAAATTAATTTATCAGGGCGCATTTTCTCCAAGCAAACAAATGCTTGAACCGAAAAAATATGTATGTTTTGAGTGCATAAATTTACCATTTTTTCAATGTGTAAGTCCTAAGTACATCATCCCTCATGTTTTAAATCATGAACAGTAAGTCATATATACAAGCCAACCCAGAACAAGAACTTTTGTTCTGCTTATCAAGGCTAGAAATCAAGGATGTATTGCCAGAGCAAAGCCAATTCAAAGCTCTAGCTCCAAATAATTGTCGGGATTTTTGGCAATTATGGGAATCATCTCAAGATGATTTTTACAAATGTTGCCTAAAGTGGATGGGAGGTAATTCTCATAATGCCGAAGACGCACTAAATCAGGCAATGCTCAAAGCCTGTAACGAATGGACAAAATCTGCAACTAAAATTACATATCCGAAAGCGTGGTTAGCTCGACTTATCTATAACTTCTGCATGGATGTGCATCGAAAACACAAACGAGAAGCCCCAGGAATTGAAAACATTGACGATATTAAATTTGCAGATCATCCAGCATTTGCTTGTAGGGTAGAATTTCCTGAATCCAATATTTTGAATTTGGAGATGCAAGCATATCTGCACCATAGAATTGAATCTTTACCTGACAGACTGCGCCATCCTTTTATTTTACACTGCTGCCAAGATAAATCCTATCAAGATGTCGCCAAACAACTCACCCTCTCTGAAGAGAACGTTCGCAAACGCATTCAAGAAGCGCGAAGGATTCTGCAAAAGCAGTTAAAGAAGTATCTTGCAGGGGAAGATAACACTTCTCTGTATTCCCCCTCACCACCCTTAAAAAAGGTAATTCCGATGGTGGAAGAGTTTCATCAGGTTGAAACAGTGATTTGTAATTGGGAATCACCAGCAACAACAAAAAGCAAGAACGAAGAAATTAACTATAAAGTAACCGTAATATGTCTGGAAACTTTGCCACCTTCTTGTTGCAGTTTACCCAATTCTCCGGTTTGGAGATGAATGCTCACTTGGTTTTAGAAGAAAAGCCAGCAAGACTTGAGCAGAAACTCATCACCTTAAGTAAGTATGTCCATAAATATCCCCAAGGATGGAAAAAAAGATTAGAACTGGCTGATTTGCATTACAAAATAGGAAACTGGCAACAAGCTGTTGCAGAATATCGTCAAGTGATTTCGCGACAACCTGAATTGATTGATGTGCGACTGCAACTGGGGAAAATTTTGCAGCTGATGGGACTAGAAAAAGAGGCTCTAGAAATATATGAAAAAGCCTTATTCTTGTCTGAAAATGAAGGGACTCAGAATCATGTAAATGGATTGATTGCAGTTTGCAGAGGTGAGAGTCACAAGGCAATCATCGCTTTTAATTTAGCAGCAGCTTTAGAACCTGACAAAATAGTTCACTGGCTGGCTTTGGCACAGGTGCATCAGGGGAGAGAAAATTCGATTGGTACTCTCAGTGCCTTGAAGCAGGTTTTGTCAGTCAACCCAGATGATGTTGTCGCGTTGATTCACAGCTATGACGCCCTGATGGCGGTGGGAGATATTCAAGCAGCTAGAGGGCGGTTAAACAGGGCTATAGCCTTAGCTGGCGATGATTTACGGGTACTGCAACGACAAATTGATCGGCGTTGTCAAATGAGATTGGTTTCTGGTAAAGAGGGTAAGCTGACTAAAAATATGATTACCTCTGCACTGCAACAGGCTCCTCATGGGGCTGAGGCTCACAATTCCCTAGCATATTATCACATTCTCCGTGGGGATTGGGCACAGGGTGTGGAGGTCTTAGCAGAGTTTACCGCAGAACACCCAAATCATCCTTATGGTTGGTATTACTATGGGCGGTGTTTATTCGACATGGGGGAATATCGGAAGGCGGCTGAGATAATGGGGAAAGCCTATCATCTGTATCCCGATGATTGTGAAATTTATCGGGCGTTGTGCGAGATTTTACCGCTTGAACCTCTCCCCCTACCCCTCTCCTGCGAGGAGAGGGGAGTAAGAGGTCTTGCTTCCATAGTGGAGGAGATGTTGAAGCGGTTTCCTGAATGTTGGAGTGTTTGGGCTACTGCGGGACGAGTCTTAGTGGAATGCTTTCAGGAGTTTGAACGAGGGTGTCAGGTTTCGGAACAGGGTACGCAACTACAGCCCCAATTAGCTGATGCTTGGTTTCGTCATGGACGGGTTTTAGCCTTGGCTGGTAAACATCAAGAAGCGGTGCAGGTGTTGGAGAAAGGATGGCATATATTACCAGCAGGGGGTTATCTGCAATTAGTACCTGGCTTGGTTTGGCTGGGGGAGAGTTACGCAGTGCTGAGGGATGTTGGGGCTAGTAAGCGATGGTGGGAAGCCGCTTGTGAGGGATGTCAGGAATGGAGGGCATTGAACCCCGCTGCGGCTGATTACTGGCTGGGGAGAGCCTTAGTGGGGTTGGGGGATAAGTTGGGAGCGATACAGGCTTATGAAAGCGCTTTAAGTCAGCAGTTGTTGTATCCGGCTCGTGGGGAAGTTGAGAAGATTTTGCAGCGGCTGAAAGGTAAGGGGCGGAAGGCTTCTGGTGGTTGAGAGTGGATTTTTGGGGAGAAAAATTGCCCGTAACTCGAAAAATTCACAAATAGGGGTCGGGAAACGTTTAGAAGATGTGGGAAGAAAAAACCACTTAATTCAATTCAACTCATAAAAGATTTTTGAGGATGAAATCTCTAACTAGAGTTTTTGCTGCTTTTCTACTGGCTATAACCATCGCCTTCGGTGGTTTTTCAGGCAATGCCCATGCTCAGTCACCAGTGGGTGCTAACGTAAATGTTTCGATTGATGCTAATAAAACCATAGAGCAAATTCTAGGGCTAATCACCTCGACACAGAAATTTCAAATGGTGATAGCTAATCAAACTGGGTCTCCACTTACCCGTGTGGGTGGTTACAATAGTCTATCAAATTGGGTTCTTGGTGATGTTCCTCCATTAACGGCTCAATATAGAGACTGGACAGAGAATGGTGCTGGGTATTTTACCTTTGCCTCTAACTATGCAGTTGGAAATACTGGAAAATTTTTCCAATTTGGAGCTTCATGGCCTCCCATAGGAAGAAGAAAAATTAATCTCTGCGCCCGTAATGAAAATGGCAACAGCCCAGCAAACGCATGTTGGGATGCGATGACTAATGCTGATGACAAAAATCTAGTCAATGGTCAGTTCACCGCTAGAGCCATTATGGCGAACAATAATGGCAGAGTCCAGTGGATATATCAAGTGAAATAACTTGATCTAAAAAGAGGTAGAAAAAAAAGATACCTACCTCTTTTTTAGTAGTTGCTGAGTTTTTGCAAAGTTTGGATGCTTAATTTCACCAATGTCATTTTTTATTTGAGAAAAAACTTGTCATTTTGAGTTAACTAAGGATATCTAATTCATATGAAATCTCTAACTAAAGTTTTTATTGCTTTGTTGTTGAGTGTAACTATTGCCTTTGGTAGTTTTAATACTCGTGCTAATTCTTCACCTATAAGTTATGTAGACCACAATCAAGTTAGTTCATCTGATATACAACCTCAAATTCTTCCCAATCAAACTATAGAAATGCCAATAATGACCATAACATATAAAAGCATAGTTGAAATAGCTAACAAGACTAAATGTATTCTTAGACCTGTAGGTGTTTACAATCATTCCTTAGAATGGCCTCTTGGTGATATTGATTCATTGCAACTAGTCGGTGAAAGATTTAATAGTGATACTTTTTCTTTTGCATCTAACTATCAAATTGATTGTGGGATAAGTAAAGAAAAAATAAATTTACAATTTTCAACTTCATTAGGTACTGAAGGAAATCAAAAAATTAATATTGGAGTTATTAATCAAGATGGCAATCAGCCAGCAAAATCAACTTGGGATGAAATGACAGATCCTAGTGATAAATCTCTCAATAATTCTCCTTTTCAGGTTAATGCTTTCATCAGACAAAAAGACCAAGCATCGATCTGGTTATTTGAAGTTACAGAAAAATAATAGCTTTTTTGTGAAGTTTACCTCGTTCCTAGTGCGATCGCCTGATCTTGTAGGGTGCGTTAATGAAATGTAACGCACCATCCCTATCATTAAATTAGGTGGGTTACGCTGTCGCTAACCCACCCTACCTTTTATTGCGATCGCTTTTTGTTTATGGAAGTGCGATCGCTTTTTTGTAGGGAGAAGGGCGTAGAATTAGCCCAACCCAGGCATCGCTTTTTTGTAGGGAGAAGGGCGATCCTGAAGGGGAATTTGGAAGGGCGATCGCGCTTTTGTGTAGGCAGAAGTGCGTAGAATTAGCCCAACCCAGGCATCGCTTTTTTGTGGGGAATGCGATCGCTTTATGCTACAAGTGATGGTTAAATAAATTTAATTTATGTATGCCAGCTAAAAATTTATTTCATAATACAGTTAAAACAGCCCTGGCAAAAGATGGATGGACAATTACTGACGAGCATCTATTTATTCAAGTTGAGGATGTTGATTTTTACATAGACTTAACCGCAGAGAGAATTTTAGCTGCTGAAAAAACTGGTAAAAAAAATAGCAGTAGAGATAAAATCCTTTTTAGGAGCCTCAGACGTAACTGAATTTCACCTAGCTCTTGGTCAATGTCTCAACTACCGTTCAGCATTGAGGTTGACCGAACCTGCTCGGATTTTGTATTTAGCCGTTCCGGTAGATGTTTATGATGAGTTTTTTAGTCGGAAGTTTATTCAAAGAATTATTGGCGAATATCAACTAAAATTACTAATTTTTAACCCAGATAAAGAGGAGATTGTTATATGGAGAGACTGAATTACAAAGAAGTAGTCCAAAAAATTCTTGAAAGTCACGCAAAAAATCGCTCAAATAGTCAGACAGAAGTCAAATTGATATTTGATACGGAGCGCGATCGCTTTTCTGTTCTTAATATTGGTTGGCAAGAGCTAACGCGAATATTTGGTTGTATTATTTACGTAGAAATTAAAGATGGCAAAATTTGGATCGAACGCGATGGAACGGAAATCGGAGTGGCTAATGAATTAGTAGAAGCTGGAGTTCCTAAACAAGATATAGTTTTGGCTTTTAAAGCCCCATACAAACGTAAATTTACTGAGTTTGCTGCTAGTTGAAGGACATAGGAGTCAGGAAACCTACGGCAAGAGCGGGAAGCAATCTACACGTGGGGTATCGCAGAAATTTGTGAAATGGCTACTTTATAGCGATCGCTTAGATGATGAGAGATGGAGAAGTGCGATCCTGAAGGGGATGGGGATGTAGAAACGGTGATCTCTTTTTTTATGGGAGATTAGGGAGTGTGATCCTGAAGGGGATGTAGTCCGTGCGATCGCTTTTTTGTGGGGAGAAGGGCGTAGGCGCAGCCCAACCCAGGCATCGCTTTTTTGTTTACAATAATAGGTAATAGGCGTAGCAAATTGTAATATTACTTACTCCAATCTTGAATTTCTAAGTTTTCTATTTTTCCAAAATCTCTGATATTATTTGTGACAATAATCAAATCGTTGGCTATGGCAATTCCTGCTATAATAATATCAATATCGTCAATTGGTATTCCTTTATTTCTTAAATTGGCATAAATATCAGCATAAATTGTTGCAGAGCTTGTAGTCAGAGGTAAAACCGTATTGTATGAAACAAATTCTCAAAAAGATATAAGTTGTTTTTGCGCGTCACGATGTTTTAATCCACTGACAATTTCATAATAAGTGATGATGCTGATGTTAATTTTGTCATGCTCTTTCAGATAGGCTTGAAAACGCTCAACAACTAGACTATGATTACGGAAGAAAAAGGACAAAATGTTTGTGTCAATCAAGACTGGCTTCATCACTTCTTCTTCCTAAAAATCCTTGCTGGCGACGTGCGATCATTTCTTCATTGAAGTTAGCAAATACTTCATCTGACATATCATTCCAACAGCCAGCAAACTGCATATTTTTGTTAAGCGAAGGTTTAGATACTTCTATACCTAATCGAAAATAATGAATAAAGTTATATAATTCTTCTAATTTATCTGGTGGGACAAGATTTATTTCTGTAATAACTTTTGTGCGTAGGTTTAAAGAATCCATAGCAAGTTAATATAGATTGATTGACAAATTAATTATATCTCACATTATATGGAATATTAGCAATATTATATGAAGCTGCGATCGCTTTGATGATGAGAGATGGAGAAGAGCGATCAGTTTGGGGATTTGAGGAGTGCGATCGCTTTTTTATGGGGAATTTGGGAGTGCGATCGCTTTTTTGTAGGGAGAAGGGCGATCGCTTTTTTGTAGGGAGAAGTGCGATGTTGTTATATTGAACATTATATCCTCAGGACTTGGTATAGTAATGAGGTTAAAAAGACCAAGGATTAATAATTACAACCCCTGTCCCGGCAAAGTCTTTTTCATTGCGGGTGACAAGTGATAGAGAGTTATGAATTGCGATCGCTGCAATCAGAGAATCCATAGCGGGCAGAGGTCGCCCGTTCTGTTCTAATTGTCCTACTAAGTTTCCCCATAATACCATTGTTGAAAAATCTATACCTAAGATTCTGTCTTTAAAGCGACTGGGTAGGGTTTCATTTAGCCATTTCGTCAACGATTCTTTTCGCTTAGACGCGGTAATTTTACTGATGCCTTTAGCAATTTCGCCAATTGTAATAATGCTGATGTAAAGTGTTTTTGGTGCTTGGGCATCTAGCCAATCTAAAACCTTTTGATTTGGGTGTTTGGCAACAAGTTCAGAAATCAGACAGGTATCAAGCAGGTAAGTCATAGAGTGAAGTCATCGCTCTTTAGGCTGCGATCGCGGCTAAAGTCCAGTTCTTCGCTGACTTCAGCTAGGGGAGATTGACGGAAAAACTCTGAAAGTTTACTTGGTTGATCTGAGTGGGTGTTGTGATTGGGTGCAATCAGGCTTTGGGCGAGTAGTTGGATGATATACAATTTATCGTTGAGCGAAAGCTGTAAGAGTTGTTGTTCGAGTTCTGGGATAGCCATGATAGGGGTTAAGTAAGGGATGATTTTATTTTAGCGTCAGGAAATGCGATCGCTTTTGTGGCGAGAAGTGCGTAGAATTAGCCCAACCCAGGCATCGCTTTTGATTTGGAGAAGAGCGATCGCTTTTGTGTAGGCAGAAGTGCGTAGGCGCAGCCCGCCGCAGGCATCGCTTTTTTGCGGGGAGATGGGCGATCGCTTTTTTTATAGGAGATTGGGGAGTGCGATCGCTTTTTTGTAGGGAGAAGGGCGATCGCCTTTGATTTACGGGAGTGCGATCGCTTTTATTTACGGGATGGCGATCCTGAAGGGGATGTAGTCGGTGCGATCGCACAAAAGTGTGACAAGTTCCTATTCTTGATAATCACTCAGAAGTATAGGTTCTTTATTCGGAATTCTGACAATAATTTCCATAGTTCCACCCAAAGCATTCACAACTGCTCGAAGTGTATTTAATTCCAGATTTTGCCTACGTTCCAGCTTGGATACTGCTGGTTGCTGCACTTCCAGACGCTCTGCTAATTCTGCCAATCGATAAACCGAGTTTTTCTTTTCAGATGTCTAAGAGTAATTTCTTCAAGACGAATTTGGGAAGCTCTTGCTGAAATCAGTTCTTGTCTCTTTCTGGGAAGTTTATTTAACTCTTCAGATAGGGTTGTATATTTTGTCATCAATTTTCCTCCTTAAGTATTTCCAGATATTTTTCATACCGTTTATCTGCGATCGCTTTGATGATGGGAGATTGATGAGAGCGATCGCTTTTTTTATGATAGATTCAAGAATGCGATCAAGTAGCCCGTCGTAGACATCGCTTTTTTATGGGAGTGCGATCGCACGAGGGTTAAACTGCTATCCTTACAGTTAAGGTAAAAGACTATTCTGCATTTAATCATGTAGGCACTTTGCGTTAGGACCCATAGGAGACACCAAACTTTTTATTCTTTGGTGATAACACCACCTCCGCAAAGGCTGAGGTTGAGTTGAAATCTATCTCAGTCCTTGCAGCTTTAAAAGCACTTTTGTAAATATTAAGAGGGTGTAGATACTGGTGATGCCTTTAATGCTTTCTTTTATTTCTTCTTTAAATCCCTGGCTGGTCGGAGTCGGATTAAACACAGTTTTATTAGGCATAGTTTTTATTGCTCCCAAAAAGCTGCTTACCCCAGCAGGTATATTGCACGCTTGGTTTTTGGGTGTACTACTCTGGGGAACTCTCGGCTGGCAAGGATATGTAGTAGTAATGTTCTACTTTCTTGTTGGTTCTGCGGTTACACGCATCGGGATGAAGCAAAAAGAAGCTGAAGGAATTGCCGAAAAGCGTTCTGGGGCAAGAGGTCCAGAAAACGTTTGGGGTTCGGCTTTGATTGGAGCGCTGTGTGCTTTGGCAATCGGGATCATAAATTGGGGATTGATTTCAATTCCCCAGTCCCCATTCCCAAATCTCCAATCCCTCCTCCTATTAGGTTTTGTTGCTAGTTTCAGCACCAAACTTTCTGATACGTGCGCTAGCGAAGTTGGTAAAGCTTATGGTAAAAGCACTTTTTTGATTACTACACTGCAACCAGTGCCACGAGGGACAGAAGGAGCGGTGAGCTTAGAAGGAACTCTTGCTGGAATGCTTGCTTCTGCTGCGATCGCACTTTTTGCTTGGGGTGTCGGTTTAATTAATATACTCGGTGTAGTTTGCTGTCTTCTGGCAGCCTTTATTGCCACAAATATAGAAAGTGTCATTGGCGCAACTCTGCAATCTAAATATACATGGTTAACTAACGAAGTCGTCAATATGATAAATACATTAATTGGTGCGATCGCTGCGATCGTATTCGCCTTAATATGGGCAATCTAGACGCAATTGCCGCCCACCCGATTAATTTAATATTTTTTAATAGACATCGACCGCTCTTTTATAAACCCCGCCGTTAACGGCGGGGTCTTTATGCGTTGCCCGAAACCCAAGAGACGTAGCTAGCTTACGTCTCTACGTCTTTTCTACGCTAGCTGTTAAAGGCTACAACCCTCAATACGGCTCGGTTAAGAATATTTGTGAACCCAAAACCCTTGTAGAGACGTTGCACTTGGTAGTCTCTACATACGTTAACACCAACGGTATTGCTACAACCCTTACCAAACAGCAAATTCTGATTCTCAGGCAATAAGAGCGAATGCCCCCAACGCGGTTGAAGCCAAACATTCCTGTATCAAGTTTATTGACAAATATTTCTAAAACTATTTACATTGCCTTATTATTACTGATATAAGTATTCAATAATTAATTTTAAAACACCCAGTAGAAAGCATAAATAAGTGCCTGCTTTCTGCGAAAAGTCATATTTGGCATTTTCCCAAAATTGACAATTTTAGTCAAGACAGGGACAACTTTCTGCTGTCTTCTATCAACTGTTGTTCAATCTTTCTTTTGCCAAGTTCAACTCACAAGACATCTACACAATGCAAGAATCCCAGAGTAAAACAGCTTTATCGGAAACAGTCCCCTCTGAATTTCCCCGACAATTAGATATCGCGACAGTCAGCGTTTATGGCTTGGCAATTCTCTCAGTTGCACTGTTTCTTTTTTTACCCTTCGTTAATCTTTTACATCCGAGTCCTTGGCAGCGGTCAATCGGTACTATCCACGCCTGCGGAGCCTTACTTGCAACAATTGTTGTAGTTTATACTGGGCATCTTGCCTTTCCTTTGCTGCGGGGTTCTAGCAAAATTTTGCCCCAAATGCGGACTTTAACGTTTTGGTCAACACTAGTAAGCTTTTTGGCAATTGCCACAGGTAACTTAGCCTACATGCGCTACCGAGCAGATGCCACTTACGGTGGTGCCCGTGCGTGGCTAAAAGCAAATTCGCCGCTTGTTCAATACGTTTTCATGGAATACCACGAATTCAGCGTATTGTTTACCTTGCCCTTAGGTGTGGCTTGTACGTGGATTTTGTGGAATTACGGCGACTCAATTCTAGAAAAGCACAATCGACCAGTGTTAACTGCTACCTGCGTTGGCTTAATGGCAATGATGTTTTTTGGCATGGGTGGTTTTGTCACGGGTTTGGCTATAGCCAAAATTCACGCTTTGTGAAATTACCCAGCATCAAAGAAAGCGAGTTTATACATCCACAGGAATGAACGCAAAAACTCTCTGCAACTCTTAGTCCTTCTCCTTGGCTTCCTTGGCTTCCTTGGCGGTTCGTTTTTTCATGACTTGTGCGCTCATTCCCGATCCATTAAAAAAGTAAATAATCATGGCTAAAAAACAATCTCTGGCAAGTGAGGCATTTTATACTCGATTTTGGAATCGGCTGAAAAGATTTCCCCAAATCTTACACAAAGGTTCTCACAACCCACCCGCAACTTCAGGACCAGCAGCCGCTTTTCTCATTAGTGGTGGAATTGGTGCCGTTACCATGATGGTGATTCATCACCTGAGTGACACATCCAAAGACAGAGAAAACGTTGTGCGTACCATCGGCAGTTGGATACCCGGTAGCGTCAACCTTGACCCGATGTGGGGCAATATTGGTAGCTACGCCGGTAAAGAAACTTTCATGCTTATTGGTTGGTTAGTCAGTTTGGCAATTCTTTATCCGTTGTTAAAAAACAAACAAGTTAAGCCGCGAACGATATTTTTCTGGCTTTTTGGGTTGTTCACTTTAGCAACTGCAATGGCTTGGCATCCTTTATTCCCCTATCTACCCTTAATGTAAAAAGGTCAATCAAGATGCACAGATATGTTTTAGTCTGGTTAGGAGTTTTTATCGCTTTTGCTGCGACATTCCCAACTGCGATGCTGCGTGTGAGTCAAGACAAGAAATTTGCCGGTCAACCTGTCAAATCTCTAACTTGTGAAGGTAAATATCCCAAAGTTAAAGGTGTTATTTCTTGGGCGCAGACTTGTAGCCAGATGGCAGTGAAACCCATTAAGAAATAGATTCTTCGTAGTAAGCGCGAAGAGCGCTTATAAAAAACATCTCTCAACTTATTGAATGTATCTTTCAATTAGCAAGTAGATATTATTTGAATTCATTAACACCTTGATGAATCAAAGTTTGTATTGCTAATTAAGGCGGAGCGAGGTTTTGACACTTCGCTCTAGATGCGTTTGTGTATTTTTCGGTCGCAAATTTATTGAAAATAACTATCTATAAGTATTGATTTTCCATAAAATTAATGATAGTTGTATTTAATACGCAGGGTTCACGCATCTAAGTGATAACCACAGGCAAAAAAATCTAGTGGTTTTGGCATCTTTGGAATACCGAAGCCCTTCGGTATTTCCCAGATAAATCGTCCATTCTGATTGTCCACATCAACACATAGGATTCATGTTAGATAGTAAACCACTGGAATTTGCCCAAGAAAGGAGTAGCAACTTCTCTACTGCCACTACGTCTGGGGAGCGCTACGCTTCGGGGCTAGAGTCGAATCTTCCACGAAGCAGTGCGCCGCTCTACTATGGCAATGACAACGATGTGATTACAGCAACGGATGGCAACCAAACCATCTATGCGGGGGATGGTAACAACATCGTCCTCACCGGAAGCGATCGCGACTTAATCTATGCAGGTAGCGGCAATGACATCATCAACTTAGGTGACGGCAATAACATTGTCAACGCAGCAGGCGGCAATAACCGCGTTTTGACTGGAGCAGGTAACGATTTGGTGTTTGTCGGCAACGGCAGCAACGCAATCTATACAGGTGCAGGCAATGACATCATTTATGCGGGTACTGGCAGAAACCGGATTAACGCAGGCACTGGCAACGATACGGTGTTCTTTGGTAGCAGTGTCAACCAACTGATTCTTTCTGGTGGTGAAGGTGAGGTGACGGTGTATGGATTCAAAGCAAATAGCGATCGCCTGCGTTTGGGAGGTGATATTGCTGCCCAGTCTCTCAAATTTGAAACTGAGGGCAAGGACACATTAGTCATATCTGGCAGCGATTTGTTAGCAACACTGAAAGACGCAACAGTGGGCGTGAAATCCCTCGTACCTGCTGGAACTCCACTGTTTAGCTATGAAGTGGTCGATCTAGGCGCACCCACCACTTACCCTAATAGCACCAGCGTAGCGGGGAATGTCATCAACGATCGCGGACAAATTGCCGGACGAGCTGCAACCGGAAACCCCTCTGCCTCTGCCTCACCCACCACACCCGTCAACGTACCCTATATTTGGGAGAACGGCAGCATCAAACTGTTGACACTAACAGGTGATAAAATTGGCGGTCCAGATGGCGGTACTACCGTCACCATGCCGGGACGCGGTGGTTTAATCAACGCCATCAACAATCAAGGTATGATTGTTGGTGCAGGCGATCAACCTTACCCAACTGGAGCAGGCGATCGCGGTCTCAAGTGGACAGCAAACACTGATGGTACTTACAGCTTGACCATTAACCAATACGAAGGAGTCACCGCCGGAACCCCAACCGGCTCATCCTTTGGCACCGGTCCCTACGCTGCCGAAAGCTACTACTTCGATATCAACAATAGCGGGCAGATTGCCGGACGCAACATCTACGATGGCGATGACCATAGCCGTCCGATTTATCTTGATGCCAATGGCAATAAGTTCGATTTGTCGGATCTTGGCGGCGATACAGGCACCGCACGCGGCATTAACAATCTGGGGCAAATCGTTGGTTTAGTGGATGGCGACGGCGAACTGAACGATATAACTGTTAATACAGCTGTGGTTTGGGAACAAGATGCAACCGGGGAATATATTCTGAAGAACCTCGGCACTTTTGGCTACGACCAAAGCTCTGGTCGCGATATTAACGACGTTGGGCAAATCATTGGTACTGTCACCAGTGGCACAGGTACTACAGCCATTACCCAAGCGTTTATCTACCAAGATGGGGAGATTGCCTTATTAGGTGGATTTGGTGGCACAACCGAGTCAGCTAATGGGATTAACCAATTCGGTCAAGTTGTGGGTTCTGCACAAAACGTGGGTAGACAAAACCGCGCTTTTGTCTGGAATGATGGCACGATTTTTGACCTAAACAATAGTGTTAGCAATCCGGCTGCACTTTCGGTGAATGGTTCTGCGGTAACGTTGACCAGTGCTACAGGTATCAACAACTTCGGTGATATTGTTGCCAATGGCAGCTACACCTACAGAGATGCCGCAGGCACAACTCAAACTGGAACTCGCGCTTACTTGCTCAGGGCAGTGGTGTAAAGTTTGATTCAGGCGATCGCTTTTTTGTAAAGAGCGATCGCTTTTATCTTGATTCAAACCCAAGACTGCAACAGAATTGTTATTGCACCCATTGTGGGATGAATTCTAGAGACGTTCCATCGGGATGAATCCTAGAGACGTTCCATCGGGATGAATCCTAGAGACGTTCCATCGGGATGAATCCTAGAGACGTTCCATCGGGATGAATCCTAGAGACGTTCCGATGGAACGTCTCTACATACAATATGTTGAATTTATCGACGTTGATTGTCAAATTCCAAGCGCTAATATGCAACTATTTTCGCATCTTTAATATATGAAGAAAGTTATCTAATTTCTTAAAAAAATATCTTAAATGTAGTATTGTAAATTTTAACTAAATGCGATGAAATATCAATAATTTAGAAATACTAACAATAAAGCGATCGCTTTTCTCATATCTTGCAATTTCACAGAAGCAGAAGGGACTTATCTGTGTTCTGTCTTTTATCTTTGATGTTCTGCCTTCTTGAAGAGCTGATAAAAATTGAACAGGGGTTAAAATCTATGTCTGAAACTCATTCTTCTAGCAAATCTTTTTCAAAATTGGTTCTGCTTTTTCTGCCTGTAGTTGCTCTTCTTGCTGCCTGGGGAGTAAACAGTTTTATGCATTCAAACACAGAAGGCAAACCCGAAGCGCTGGATAGTTCCACTGCCGAGACGCTCACAGTATCGCTAAAACGACCTTTGGCAGAGGGGATAGAAGCACTTGGAGACAAAAACTTTACTAGAGCAAAACGAGAATTTGGAGAATTTCAAGAGTTTTGGAACAAGGTTGAACCTGCATTCAAGGAGAAAGCACCAGATGCTTATCAACAGATAGACAAAGAATTAACTCAGGTGAAAGCGAGTCTGACTGAAACATCATCTCCTAATCAAGACAAAGCGATCGCTGCATTCCAAGCATTAAATCAGACGATTGAGGCAAATGCTAGCAAAGTAGTTTCCGGTCAATCTGTTGCTTCAAAACCTGCTCAACAGTCAACGACAACAGCTAATCTTTCACTCCTAACACTTGTCTCAATGAAGCGACCGATGGCAGAGGGGATAGAAGCACTCAACGACGGCAACTTTACCAGAGCAAAGCGCGAATACGATGAATTTTTGGGACTTTGGAAGCAATCTGAAGAAGCAGTGAAAAAGAAATCACCTCAAGTTTTTGATGAGGTGGAAGTCGGGATGGATTCGGTTTATGCAGCACTAATCGAACCGAAAAATCCGAATAAAGCAAAAGCGATCGCAGCTTTTACACAAATGCAAACAACTCTAAATAAACTGTAAGGTAAACTGAAATGCGTCGTCTTAGCGTTTTATTCCGAAATTATCACCGTCAGCTATCAATATTAACTCTATTTCCCCTAGTTTTAACGATTCTAACTGGAATTTTATTACCCATTTTAGAATCGAGAAACGGAATGGAAAAGATCACAAATTTTGTTCTTAAGCTTCATGCAGGCAGGTTCTTCGGTTCTGACATTGTATATTGCGGAATTTTAGGTTTGAGTTTACTTGCACTCACACTTACTGGACTTTCTATGACTGGACTGTTGCCAAATGTAAATCAACGGAAAACCGCAAATAAGTAAGATAACGAAGCTTTTTAGTAATATCTGAATGCAACCGTCAAAAAATTTCAACGAGGCTGAGGAAGTAAGTGGGCGAAATTAAATATAAAATACTCTCCGCTCTTCGTAGTGAGCCAGCGCGGTCTTGGGGGTTTCCCCCATGAGCGACTGGCGAACCCGGAGGGTGAGCGGTTTACCGCTCCTCGAGTCGGGATTTTAACGGCTCTTGCCGTTACTACGTTAAGGAGCGTTTATTTATGCCCATCTACTTAATACTCAGTTCTCATTTTGCTCGATTGTTAAATTCGGTTTCCGTCTTTGTATGATTAAAACAAAAGTTACTCAGCCGATGCTGATCGCAACAATTGCAACCATAATAGCGATCGCTTCTTTTCCAAACCTTATATTCTCTGCTTTACCTACCGCTAAAATTGTCGCTCAAGAAGTTGAGCCAATAAAAAAATCTCCAGATCAAGTAATTCGTTGGAATGCGATCGCCCTTGAGATAATTAAGGCAGAAAAAACTTCTGCACCAATGGCGGCTCATAACTTAGCGATGGTACACGCAGCAGTTTATGATGCTGTTAATGCCATTTCGCCTACTTACCAGCCATACCAAGTTAAACAAAAAGCTCCTGCAAAGACATCAAAATAAGCAGTTGCGATCGCAGCTGCTTCTTTTGTATTGAGTCAGCTTTATCCCAACCAAGTTACTAACTTAAATACGGAACTAGATACATCTTTGGAAGAAATTCCCCCAGGTGAATCAAAGACCCAAGGAATTGAATTTGGTAAATCTGTTGCAGAACAAATCGTCAAATGGCGACAAAATGACGGTTCCACATCCCAAGTGACATATACTCCTATCAATAAAATAGGATATTGGCAACCCGTCCCACCCGATTTTAAACCTGCATCCATGCCTCATTGGCAGAATGTCAAGCCTTTTGCAATGCGCTCTAACTCGCAGTAAAGCATATTTAAAGTTTCCGGAGATGATTACTGATTTCGGTGCAACCAAGCAACCAAATCAGCCAATTCAGAAAAATCTAGCAGTGCCTCACCCAAGTTTTCCAACTGAGCGATCGCGCTCCGGTTGAATTTGAACTTGTAGATCAGTCCCAATAGTTCCCAACCGTCGGTTTAACTGCCGCAGAACAAGCTTTAATTCACCTTTTTGCTCACCTTTTTGCTCACAATGTATAATTATTTTTCGGAGATATCTCTAAAATTGTGTTATTAAAACATTTTTAATTAAGTTTTGTGTCGTAGTCAATCAACTTAATCAGGAACTCAAACAACACTTTGTCACAGTAAAGGAAAAGGACTTTCTATAAGGGAATCGGGAAATGGAATTTTTATTAACAGGTTTAGTACAATTCCGTAGCGAAATTGTCCCTAGTCGCAGCCAAGGGATCACACACAAAACAATCGGACAATCTATGGTGATGAGGACTATTTGCCTTTGCTGCTCAAATACTTTACTCCGTCACGCACGCGATAGAGAAATTTACTTTTGTTGCAGTCATTGCTATCAAGAAATGCCCGTTTGAAACGTTATAAATAAGCTCCGCTTCCATTTCTCTCACGCGGCTAGTCAAATCACCAACCGCTATGCAGTCTAAGGGGTACAGGAACCACCTAAAAAGCCGAAAGCGCTATATCCATCCCCTATAAAGGAGCGCTTGTACATAGTCGCTTATGGATTTAACGAAGCTATTAACTCACCGCAATGCACCTACCCTATAAGAAATCGCCAGAACTATGAATTTGTCAAAAACGCTGAAAGAGTCTTTAATATCTGTTTTAGAACAGTCGAGATTAGCTTTGTGGATCGAAATTGTGACTGAGCAGCCCCGATGTACTTACTACTTTGGACCTTTTGCGTTTGCCAAGTCAGCTCAAAAAGCCGTTTCGGGCTACATTGAAGACCTCAAACAGGAATCAGCTCAAGTAATTGCTGTTACTTTCAAGCGGGTTCAGCCACGGGAGCTAACGATTGAAGAGGATGAAGTCAACTATCCCGGACGGCAGGCAGGGACTGAGACAGGGGCTTGAAAGATTGAGCTTTTGAGGCAAACAGTTGTCTACCGCACATGTTTCGATTTTCATCGATTTGGGAGAGCATTGCTCGCTAGAACGCAAAACACCTATCCCAGTTTTCATATCCGATGATATTTGTAAGATCGAAAACTGCTGTCATCCGCAATCTTGCTTCAATAATCGTGAATTAGAGGTCAAAATGTCACACGAATTAATCAATTTGACATTACCAACTGTCATTCTAGAAATTGAAAATGCCTTAAATGAGTATCCTGTACATCCTTATCAATCAGCCTTTTCGATTCATGAACTGCGACAAAAGCTAATTGCCCATATTCTCAGTCAAATCCCCAACCGCTATGCAGTTCAAGGGGTACAGGAACCACCCAAAAAGCCGAAAGCGCTGTATCCACCCCCGACAAAGGAGCGGTTGTACATGGAAACAGTGATTCACGGGAGTATCTTGCATATCCTGCGAGAAAATGCTGACTCGCTTAGTGACTACTTTAGTTTGAACTCCAGAATCTAAAACTACGAATTTTTGAGTCCCACTCTGCATTTTCAATATTCGCATAACGTTCCCGACATTAGACATCGACCGAATTTAATTATGCGTTGCCCGAACCCCAAGAGACGTAGCACTGCTACGTCTCTACCTTTTTTCTGGAGATGTGTATTATCAACTGAATCATCAGGAGTCCCCCACTGAATTCTGTACTCAGAATCAGTGGCGGGAGGAATGGTGGGCAATGACGAGTTGACCAACCACCAAAAATAACCGCAGGTTATTACGGGATGTTGGTCGAGGAGGAATTGCCAATCTCGCTACTCCACTTAACGACTAACTCTGGTAGCGCATCTCTAAGTTTGTTTTGCCAACCGGGAATTGCTTTAAGTTGTGTTTTTAACTCCGTATCTATCTTAAAGCAGAGTGGTTTGGCATCTAAAGCTTTTTCTCCTTCCGGTTTCCAACGATATTTGTGATTCTTCTGGAAAGGCATAACTACTCCTTGTACATAGTGGTATATTACTATTATAGTATTAGACAAGGAGGTAATGTTGATGTACAAAAAAGACCCGCAAATTTTGACAGTTGCGTGTAAGTTGATAACGACTCCGCAACAAAAGCAAGATTTTACCAACTTGTCGTTAATGTTTGCAGCAACTTGTAATTACATCAACACTAGTGTCGATCCTAAATATAAAAGCGCACCCAAAATCCAAAAGCTGATTTACGCGGACGCAAAAATTAAATCAGGGATGCAAGCGAATCACGTTATTCAAGCTTGTATCCGCGTTGCTGGAAACCGCAAAGTAGCATCCGTTTCTGAGTTTAAACCAGGTTCTGTATTGTACGATGCCCGCACTTTTTCGCTTGCCCGTGATTTAAAAACAGTTAGCCTATCAGTCTTAGGTAAGCGAATTAAAGTTGGTTTGATGCTTGGAGATTACCAGCGCGAAATGCTGGATACTCGTCGTTCTGAACCTTCTAGCGCGACACTTGTTAAACGTAAAGCTAATTGGTACTTGCATATTCAGGTAAAAGTAAATGCAAAAAATGATGTTCCGCTAATAACAAGTAAAAACAATTACTTGGGTGTTGATTTAGGGAGAGTAGACATCGCGAGTCTTAGTGATGGAACATCTTTCTCAGGTAAAGACATCGAAAAGGTGCGGGCTAAGTATTCTAAAATCCGCGCTAGGTTACAATACAAAGCTAGTTCAGGCACTCGTAGTAGTCGCAGACGTTGCCGACAACTACAGAAACGGTTAGCTGGCAAAGATCGCAGATTCCAGACATGGTTAAACCATAATATCTCTTTGCAAATTGTTTTAGGAGCGCGATGTACCTCGTATTCGCACGTTGTCTTAGAAGATTTGACAGGGATTAGAGAACGCACCAATACCACGACTCGAAGCCGCGAACAACGCTTTCTAGCTAACTGTTGGTCGTTTTACCAACTAAAACTGTTTATTCAGTACAAAGCAAATATTTATGGCGTTCCAGTTGTTTTGGTGAATCCTGCCTATACCTCGCAGACCTGTCATAACTGCTTGCATATCCATCCCGTAAAAGGTCAGTCTTATCGTAATGGAAAGAAATATCATTGCGGTCATTGCGACTGGAAAGGGGATTCTGATTACAACGCAGCGAATGTCATAAAACAATTAGGGGCGACTGTAAACCGTCCCTGCGGTTCAGAATATCTTAGCTGCGATATTTCCGCGCTATTAGATTCTAGGGCAACTGAGGCGCCTACTCCGTATTCGGTACTCCGAATCGGTGTAGGTAGTTTACGACAACATAGATATTAGGGACATTGGAAGTCCCTAATATCTAGCGATCGCCTAAAAATTTTCTCATTCACGCTTACTATCTTGTTGGCTATTTTGTCAATGCGTAAGTCGTAGTTAGAACAACTGAGGCTGTTCATAGTGGTGTCCCGATTGCGTCCGGTTTTGAACCTTCTGGATTTGAACCCGGACAGTATTATTTTGGCTCAAACCCCACAGATTTTGGTGTCGTCAAGTTGATCTTTTAGTTCATTCGACCGACACAGGAACCCTCACCGAATCGCTTCTTGGTTGGTTCCGCAGTGCTGATGGTACGATTCAACGTTACTATGTTGGTCAGGGTGATAAAGACTACGCCTTAGTGAAGAATTTTAACAATAACGATAAAGATCAGTTGTTCTTGGCAGGAAAACCAGGGAATTACGATATCCGAAGATGTCGCTGGAAATCTGCGGATATCAGATCAAGGGGGGAAATGGTCAGGCGATCGCGCTTCATTTTGTCAGCAGCGAGCTTGAAATAGCAAACAACTAACAGTATCCTAGGAATGGCTGTCTTGTCGTGTATAACAGAAAAGTTGCCTTTTCTGAAGCTTAATTTCACTCAGATGTCTACTGATTAAATGCCTTGCCCCTGACGTTAAACTAAAATTGGCAGATAATCTAGCTCAAAATTAGCAGGATTTACTTCCAAATCTAAGTATACTTCTATAGTCATATTTACGTATTTACTTTATGGAATCTTTATCATTTTTAATGGTAGATGACCAGTCAATTTCTATCCAGCAAGCAGTAAAATATCTCCAAGCGTCTGGAAAACTGGGACAATTTATGAGCGATATTCTCCGCCAGCATGTAATTGAGCAAGAAATTGCCATGCGAGAAGATATTGAGATCAGTCCGGCTTTAACCGAACAGACAATCATTGACTTTCGGCTGAAAAACCAACTCACTGACCCCCAAAGTTTCCAAGATTGGCTCAAAAATAATGGTACAGATTACGCTACCTTTCACTCATCAGTCGCTTTAGGCTTCAAATTAGAAAAACTTAAAGTCGTAGTCACACAAGCAAAACAGCAAGAATATTTTATTGAACGCAAAATTTATTTAGATCGAGTAGTACTTTCTCGGATAATAGTTGATAACCCTGAACTCGGTGAGGAACTGCAAATCCAAATCGAAGAAGGAGCAAGTTTTGAGCAACTGGCAAGAGAATATTCACTTGCAGATGACAAAATAGTCAGCGGCATGATGGGACCAGTTAGTAGGGGAACGATGCCGGATATACTAAGAGCGGGTGTTGATGTGGCAAAGCCCGGACAATTGGTAGGACCGATAGAACTTGAAGGACGTTACGGTTTGTTTCGAGTAGAACAATTTCTTCCCGCGTCTTCAGAAGATACTCAACTAAAGCAAGCACTACAAAATGAGTTGTTTGAGAAATGGCTAGCAGAGAAAATTCAAAAGCTGACAGTGAAACTCCAAGTGAGCTAAAACTCGTGGAAAATGAATCTTTAAGAATAGGTGTGCTAGCAACTTTACCTTGGAATCAACCGCCTTTAGGCTGGCTGACTCCCGAAGAACAATCTCAATTAAAAAATCGCTCAGAAACCCGTCAGTACAAGCTAGGGGAAAAAATCTGGTCAAAGCAAGAAGGAATTTATCAGTTTTTTATTGTTTCTGGTAAAGTCCGCTTGCGCGAAGAAGGTATGGGTACACCGTTAGCAACTTTAGAGGCAGGGGATTGGTTTGGTGAGTTGCACTCATCCTCTGTAGATTTTAAAGCTGTAGCAGCGAGTAAAGAAGTAATCGTAGTTCGCTGGGATAAAGCACTTTGGGCAGAATTTTCCACTCCACAAATTGAGCAGTTCTTTCGTGGGGAGGAAAAGGGGGAGAGGGGGAGACAAGAAGACTCCTTGTCTCCAAAAAGACCAGAAAACTCCTTGTCTCTAAGGAGAGAAGGAGAGTTTTCCCCCGTTTCCCCCGTTTCTCCCACACCACGCTTCCCCCACTCCTCCACTGCTGTATCCGGTTATCCATTCGTTGCTAACTCAAACACAGCCGCTGCTTGTTTAACAATGGTGGCGCAAAAGTTAGATAATCCCTTACAACTGGAATGGGTACAACGTCAACTAAGAGGACAACGACCGAAAAATGTTGTCGAAGCGGCTGAGAAGTTAGGTTTTATATTGCGGCGTTTGCGAGTAAGTTGGAGTGAATTACGTTCGTTATCTTTTCCGGCTTTGTTGCAGTGGGGTGGTGAGCCAGGGAAACAAGGCAATTGGGTGGTAGCATATGGCGTGAAAGGCGATCGCCTAATTATTGCCAATCCCAAATCGAGCTTAAGCACTTGTGAAGGTGTTTCGCAATCAGTTGCCGAAACAGCTTGGGATGGACAACTTTGGCAAGTAGAAGTCATCCAGCAGCAAGAAAAATTTAACCTGAGTTGGTTCATTCCCGCAGTTGCAAAATATAAGGGATTACTCGGTGAAGTCTTGCTGGCATCTTTTACTTTGCAACTTTTGGGGTTAGCAACACCGCTGATTACTCAAGTCGTCATCGATAAAGTGATGGTGCAAGAAAGTTTGCCCACACTTGATGTGATGGCGATCGCTCTATTATCAGTATCACTGTTTGAGGCAGCACTCGGCATCCTCCGGCTATTTATCTTTACTCATACAGCTCGTCGTCTGGATCTGAGTTTATCAGCACAGCTATTTCGCCACCTGATGCGGTTGCCTCTATCTTATTTTGAATCGCGGCGCGTCGGTGACACAATAGCACGAGTTCAAGAACTAGAACAAATCCGCCAGTTTCTCACAGGTACAGCATTAACTGTCATATTAGATAGCATCTTTGCCGTGGTTTACCTGGTATTGATGTTTTACTATAGTGGGCAACTCACCGCAGTCGCCTTGGCTGTGTTGCCGTTATTTGCCATACTGACAATTGTCTCAACACCAATTTTGCGAGGTTGGCTGAACGAAACATTTAACCGCAGTGCTGACAGTCAATCGTTTCTGGTAGAGACGGTGACAGGAATTCACTCAGTTAAAGCACATGCAGCCGAACCAGTAGCACGCGATCGCTGGGAAGGTTTATTTGCTCGCTTCATCCGCACAGGTTTCAAAGCCTCCACCACCTCCAACATTAGCAGCAACATCGGTGACTTTCTCACCAACCTTTCCAGCCTGCTAATACTCTGGTTTGGCGCCAAATTAGTCATCGAACAAAAACTGACCATCGGGCAGTTAGTGGCATTTCAAATGCTTTCTGGGAGGGTAACAGGACCATTATTGCGGTTAGTCCAACTGTGGCAAAATCTCCAACAAGTTCTACTTTCGGTTGACCGAATTGGTGATATTCTTAACGTTGCCCCAGAAGCGGAAGCTGGAACCGGTCTAGTTTTACCAGCCCTCAAAGGAGAAGTCACCTTTGAGCAAGTCTTTTTCCGCTACCGACAAAATACTGAACCGGTTCTTCGGGGAATCTCCTTTAACGTTCAACCAGGACAGTTTGTTGGCATTGTCGGACGGTCAGGTTCTGGGAAAAGTACCCTTTCCAAGCTGTTGCAGCGTCTTTATCAAATAGAATCAGGACGCATCCTCATCGATGGTTTTGATATCAAAAGTGCCGATCTTGCCTCGTTGCGTCAACAAACTGGAGTCGTTCTTCAAGAAGACTTTTTATTTAACGGTTCCATCTTGGAGAATATCACCCTCGGCAATCCCGATATTACCGCTGAACAAGTTGTAGAAGCTGCCAGATTAGCTGTTGCCCACGATTTTATCAGTGAATTACCCTACGGTTACGAAAACAATGTTGGCGAACGCGGTACAGCTTTATCTGGTGGACAACGGCAACGTATTGCTTTAGCTCGGTTATTTCTCTCCCAAGCACCAATTTTAATTTTAGATGAAGCTACCAGCGCTTTGGATAGTGAAACTGAACAGCAGGTTCTGCAAAACTTGCAAAAAGTTTCTAGTAACCGCACCGTGTTTCTGATTGCCCACCGCTTTGCACCCCTCAAACGTGCCGATTTGATTTTGGTGATGGAACGTGGTGTAATTGCCGAACGTGGTACCCACTCACAACTGTTGCAAGAAAAAGGTTTGTATTGGTCGCTATATCAACGGCAGCAGGCAAATATATAATAGACATCTGTTGGAAAACAATTATTGTGACGTGAAATTTCACGTCTCTTGGGGTTTGGGCAACGCATAGTTCATTTCTGGAGATGTCTAATAGACATCTGTTGGAAAACAATTATTGTGACGATTCTGTGCTACGTCTCTACAAAGGTTGTGGACAACGCATAGTTTATTTTCACTTCCTTTGTGTCTAATCAGTTCGGTGTTGCTGATTGATGGGATGAATTTTGGTGTAGAGACGTTACATGTAACGTCTCTTGGCTTTGTGGTAACGGATCACAAGCATAGCGGTCGATGTCTGTTAGACACAAAGGAAGTGAAAAAGAATTATTGTGACGTTACATGTAACGTCTCTAGGGATTCTGGATAACGCATATTAAAAGAGCGATCGATGTCTATTAGACAAACGTCGTGAAAAAGAATTATTGTGACTTCGGACGATCGCTTCTCTACAAGGGTTTTGGGCAACGCATAATTAATTTCTGGAGATGTCTATTGCATTGAGACTCTCCCGACTTCTAGTCGGGAGATTCTGGAATAGAGTCACTTAGTTTTCTTATTACCGTGAAGATTAAGTAAATTTTTTATATTTTCTTTGTTAATTTAAGCACAAAATATTTTTTTTTTAATAAAAGAAAGCCATCATCTAATTTGATAAAATATATACCTCCTGTACCGGATCGAAAATATGCCAGTGGATTACGCAGGCAACAGTCTAGATAAAGCTAGAAAAGTCGATATTAATAGTAATGCCCAAACTTTTACGGATAGAGTCGATAATCTCGACCTAAATGATTTCTATAGCTTAAGCTTGAGGAGTCGTAGCAGTTTTAATCTTAACCTGGATGGGTTAAAAGCAGATGCTGATGTGGCGCTGATTCGGGATGCTAACAATAATAGTCAATTCGATCAAGGAGAGGTATTAAGTGCTTCAACTCATAGTGGTAAGCAAGCAGAATCAATTAATCAAATCTTGGATGCAGGCACTTATTACATACGGGTTTATCCGGATGGTAATGCCATAACCAACTATAAATTAACTGTCTCGGCAAGACCCTTTGATGATACTATTAGCACTATATTTTCTAGTTCTGCTAATTTACCAATAAATTCAACTTCTGGGAAGACAGAGGTAAATGTTAACAGTGCGATCGCACCCGCATCTCCTACTAACAACATAAACATTGTCGCCGGAACTCTCAGAGCAGATACCTTTAATTTTCAATCTGGCTTCAACCGAACAATTTACATTGGCAATGGCAACGTTGACTACGGTAGTGGAGCGCGAGACTTCCTCAATTTATCACAGATTGCTTCTACTTCAGTCACAACCAACTATGCAGATAATTTAAAAGGCGGTGTAGTTTACAATGCAGGCAATGGTAATCGTCTGTATGATGCCATAACATTTAGCGACGGTAGCGAAATTTTGTTTCAGGGTATCGAAACCATTAAATTTCAAGACAAAACCGTTGACTTATCTGTAACACCCAACGACCCTTTGTTTAATCAACAGTGGGATTTACATATAACAGGTGTAAATGATGCGTGGCGTTTTACTCAAGGTAATGATAAAGTTGCAATTGGCATTTTAGATACAGGGTTGGGAGCTAATAGTAATGGTATTCACCCCGATCTACGCTCTACCACCTTCGTGGCTAACAACTACTTCGATGAATCGGCAACTTTCTCCCACGGTACTCGTGTCGAAGGAACCATTGCTGCTGCTAGTAACAATGGTGTGGGGATAGCTGGTATTAACTGGAAATCTCCTGTTGAGATGATCGATGTCATCGGTGGTGACTCAGGAGATTACGATTTAGTTCAAGCTACGCAAGCACTAATTAATGGTGCTGGAGATCGCAAGTTAGTTGTGAACCTCAGCTTGTCTGGTGGTAGCTCACCTGCATTTGAGAAACTGGTTGCCGATAACAAAGATAAAGTCTTATTTGTGATTGCAGCTGGCAATCAAGACCAAAATACAATTGCCAGTCCCGCATCATTAGCGCAAACTAACAACAACGTCGTTGCAATAGGTTCTTCTTGGGGAACTAAAGACTGGTATGGCAATGCAAAAACACCAGGGGAGCGCATCTCCTATGAAGATTGGTGGGGTTCTAACACTGGAGAGGGTTTGACTTTAACGGCACCATCTGAATTTATTGCCACATCTGCTACTCGTACTGATTCATCTGCAACTTATGGCTTCGGCTACTATGACCGTTTTAATGGAACTTCAGCATCAACAGCTGTTGTTACAGGGATAGCTTCTCTGGTGTGGAGTGCTAATCCAAATCTTACTGCTGGACAAATCAAAGCTATTCTATCAGAAACAGCCTACGATTTGGGTACAGCCGGCTATGATACGGTTTATGGCTACGGACAAGTTAATGCCGGTGCTGCTGTACGACGAGCAGAAGCTCTTGACAGGGGTTTTGCGTAAGTCCTAGTAATAACTCCTGCTCTACCTTTTGGGAAGTTGTTTTTAGATTAGGTCTGTCTACATTTTCCATCTAAATGCCTTACTATACGCTCTGCCTTAATCTTCACTCGAGGCAGAGTTTTTTAGTAGTTCGCTTCAAAATTGAGCGCGATCGCAACTCCTCATAGAATCAAAACTACCTGTGAAATCTCACTTCAATAGACATAGGAGTAGAAATTAATTATGCGTTGCCCGAACCCCAAGAGACGATTCTGTGCTACGTCTCTACATATGACTCTGGAGATGTCTAATAGACATGCGAAAGTGAAAAAGAATCCCTAGTGACGATTCTGTGCTACGTCTCTAAAGGTTCTGAATAACGCATATTTAATTTCTACCAGATATCTAATTCAGGCAATTTTAATTTTTGCAACACCAAAAAAACCTCAGTGTTTTTCCCTTTGTGGGAAAGACTGCTTTGCAACCGTCGTAGAGACGTTCCGCTGGAACGTCTCTATAAATTTTGAAATAAATCATACATATATTTAAATAAATTTACGAATTTTCAACTAGATATTTGCCTATTTTTCTCAGCATTTTTTCGTAAGCTTTTATAAATTTTGTATTTTAAAATACGTAATTTTATCCTAGCTGGTTTGGTAGATAAAGCAGCAGTATAGAACAACGCATATCAACTTAGTTTTGATGCGTAGCTATAAAAGCTTTAGATAACAAAGACTTCAGGGTGCGTCTTGTCAATTTATCTTCATAGCATAGGACGCAGAAATATTTATGCCAGTTGATTCCGCCGGCAATAATTTAAGTACAGCAAATTATTTAAAAATCACTTCTCTCCCCAATAAAATTACAGAGTGGATTGGCACAAGCGATCCAACCGATTATTACACCTGTAGTCTCAGTGGTCGTAGTAGCTTTAATCTTGCCCTTAACGAGCTATCAGCGAATGCAGATGTGCAGCTGTTAGACAAAAATGGAGCCGTAGTTACAGGTTCTTATAGTGATGGTCGCAATTCTGAATCTATCAGCACAACTCTAGAAACTGGTAGTTACTACATCCGAGTCTACCAAGTGGGTGGTGCGAATACTAGCTACAAACTGAGCGTTTCTGGCAACGAAGCACCGCAATTATTACAATTTGGCACGGATAAAAGCAGCTATCAAGTAGGTGAAACTGTCAAACTTGCTAACGCTACAGTATTTGATGGCAATGGTGTCAGTGACTTAGCACAAGTAGATTTTCGATTGCAAAAAGATGGTGGAAGCTGGGACATCATCAGCAATGTAAACAAGTTCAGCGGTGACAGCAACAGTAACCGTGCTAGTTTTAACTACAGTTTAAGTAATTTAGCTGCTGGTAAATATCAGTTATGGGCAAAAGCCTACGATAAATCTGGTGCTACTAGCAACGCTTACCAAACAAGCTTTAGCGTTTCTGTCAACGAAGCACCGCAATCATTACAATTCAACACTGATAAAAGCAGCTATCAAGTAGGCGAAACTGTCAAACTGACTAACACTACAGTATTTGATGGTAATGGTATTAGTGACTTAGCGCAAGTAGAGTTTCGATTGCAAAAAGATGGTGGAAGCTGGGACATCATCAGCAATGTGGATAAATTCAGCACTCAAGGCAGCGATAACCGCAATGCTAGCTTTAACTATGCGATTAGCGGTCTAACTAATGGTAAATATCAGTTGTGGGCACGAGCTTATGATAAAGTCGGTGCTACTAGCAACACTTGGCAAACAAGCTTTAACATTTTGCAACCGACTCCTGTAGTTGCGGATGGTGGGGATTGGTTTGAGCAGAATATTAAAGATACTGGTATACGTGCAGCAACAAGGTTGCGTTTCGCAGATCAGGTGTTAGATCGCAACGATATTATTAGCATCTTGCGTGAAGTCAAAGATAACAGTGTAGTTGATGCTACAGAAGTTAAAGACCTCCGCACTTTAGTTAGCAATGCCTCTTACTTAAAAATTCCCGAATCTGTCCGCGTTTTGGCTAACAAAGTTGTTAATGGTGATGTTGCTAATCAAAAGTATCAGAGTAATACACTGGGTAACTTGGATACTGGTAGTAGTGACGTGCAGTTGGAGAACTTAATTAGTAAGTGGTTTTATGGTGGCGATCGCCCAACAACACCCTACACTTATCAATATGCTAGTGGTTCTTTGTTCCAAAATGGCATCAGTTATCAAGACATAAAACAAGGTGTGATTAATGACTGCTTCTTCTTAGCAGGTTTATCTCAAACAGCTTTCCGTTCACCCAGCACAATTGAGAATATGTTTATTGATAACGGTGATAATACTTTCACCGTGCGTTTCTGGAAAAATGGGGTAGCTGACTATGTGACGGTAGACAGATATTTACCAACCACTGACACGGGGTATTTAGCATATGCAAATAAGGGGAATTATTATAAGAATTCTACAAATGAATTATGGGTAACTCTTGCCGAAAAAGCTTATGCTCAACTCAATGAATCTGGATGGATTTATCAAGATAATACCAATTCTTACAAGGGTATTGGTCATGGTGGATATATGAGTGATGCTTTTGCCCAAATCACCGGACGTAACGTTTCTAGTTTTAATGTTCTTGACTTTAACTCAATAGTCAATGCGTTTAATTCTGGTCAATTAATTGGGTTAGCAACTTTAGAAACTGGAGTTGCATCAAATATCGTCGCTGCTCATGGTTATACAGTGGTAGGTTATAATTCCTCTACTCAAAAGTTTACTCTTTTCAACCCTTGGGGAATCGATAACGGCTCCTCAAAACCGGGCATCATAGAATTGGCTTGGAACGAAATTGCAAGCAACTTTAGTTATTGGGATTCTACCAAAACTATATAAACTTAGAACGCGTCTTTCGTGAATAAACCTGGTTTCTTTCGGCTTGTTGAGAATAGACATCTCGATAAAAGACGTTCCAGACGTAGCACATGCAACGTCTCTACAAGGGTTCCGGCAACGCATAATAAGCATAGCGGTCGATCTCTAATGGTGCAACCAATTATTCTGGCATTGCACAAACCCTCGTGCGATCGCACCATTCCCCGACTCCCCACACCCCTCCCTATAAGTTACAGCAGTTTTCATCTATTTAGACCACACTCAAGTTTTCTGTATTTCTTCCTTTGCGGCTTTGCTCCGAGTGCGATCTGCTAAAAATAATGTGGTTCATTTAAGATGAAAATAGCTGTAATGGTGTTTTCAATTACCAATAAGGCAGGCTTTTTTTTGCACCGATATCCTGCTCATCGGTGGGTGGACGAGCGTAAAAGGTTTACTCCGGTGTGATTCTATTACCTACGTAGTTAGACTGGAATGGACCTCCTATATCTGGTAACCGGACAGGGTTTTGAGGAGTGCTATTTAAATCGTAAACGTCAAATGAGGCTTCCCCTGCTACTGTCTGAGTTCTTGAATTAAACCTTAACCTATATGTCGAGATACTGATGCTGGGTGGGAATCCGTTGCGTGTTCGATAGTTAAAATTAAATCCCCTGGCAATAATTTCCCGGTTTCTTGTACACTTCCAACTGCCGTGTGTTGGACCAAAGGTTTGGTTCGCAAAGCTGGTGGCATCCGGATCACCACCGGAATTTGACCCAGTGGCAGTAAAGTTCCCATCCCCGTTAAAAGTGATTAGTTCACTAGAAACACTGGTAGGATCGCTAGGTGAGGAGCTTCTTGCGAGGTATGTGCCTACAACTGATTGGCAACTGTTTTCTCTCGATTCATCTGCAACGGCTTGACGGGGAGCCACGAAAGTTGGAATCGTCAGTGCTAATAAGGCACAAGCTGTAACAAAAATTTTCATAATCAAGTTTTGCAAAAATGCTGAACAATTACTAAGTTTACATTTGTTTTGGCACATAATAAATATCAAACATACGCAATTACGTTGTTGCCAGAGAGTGAAGATTTGATGGTTATCACAGGAACCCGTCGGAGCGCGTACATTCCTGTTCCAATGCTTGTCGCACCCCATAATCAGGTAGCGAAGAAACTAATTGAGCGATGGCATCAGGTGATTCCTATTTAACGGAAGACTTCAGGAATATGCCCAGCATCAAAGCACCCTGGTTTCATTTGAGAAAAGCGATCGCACAAATAAAGCCTGACGAACCAGGCTTTTTAGACATGAAGTCTGCGTAGGCAGACTTTGTTTTTGTAGCCGCGACTTTAGTCGTCGGGTAATGAATTTCTGTGTTTTTTATGTCTATTTATTAGTTCCTAAATATACAAATAAAGACTTGATTAAAATATTGTTTTAATGACAATTAATCCTGACCTTTTCTTATTTGTAAGCAAATTGGCATTTTCACATTTCAATTCATAGTAATTATTGGCAAAGGGGAATAATTTCTTTTGGAAAATCTTGGCAGAAAGATTTTAACAGCTTGTGCTGTCAAAAATATTAATTCATATCAGGAAAGAAGACTTATGGAAAGTGATTCTAATTATTATGATAAAAAGCTCAATTTCACTCCTGTATCCCCAGTAGATTCCTTTAATCAAAAGGATGATTACAACTGGAGTTATGGATGTCACAGCAGCTTCAATTCAGCGACAAATGACGTGCAGATGCTCGATTCGTCTACCACTGCTTATAGTGAAAGTTATAACTATATTGATGGCTATGGTTTAATTAATGCCGCAGATGCAGTGAGTAAAGCTGCTGGTCAGAAGACTTTTGCTGATGTTCCTAACCTTGGTGGAAATAATTGGGGTGCTGACCTGGTAAAAGCTCCAGAAGCGTGGGCGAAGGGATACACTGGTAAAGGTGTTGTGGTTGCTGTGGTGGATACTGGAGTTGACCGCAACCATGACGACTTAAAGGATAATATCTGGACTAATACCAAAGAAATTGCTGGTAATGGCATAGATGATGATGGCAATGGCTATGTTGATGATGTCAACGGTTGGAATTTTGACGGCAACGACAATAACACCTTAGATGTAGCCGGTCATGGCACTCATGTTTCTGGTACTATTGCGTCCGAGAAAAACGACTTTGGTGTGACTGGTATTGCTTATGATGCGAAAATTATGCCAGTCAAGGTTTTGAATGACTCTGGTAGTGGTTCTTATGATGCGATCGCACAGGGTATTCGTTATGCTGCCGACAATGGAGCCAATGTCATCAACCTCAGTTTAGGTGGTGATTATCCTAACAGCGTTCTAGAATCAGCTTTGAAATATGCTAGCAGCAAAGGAGCGATCGTTGTCATGGCAGCGGGTAATGACAGTGGCTTACAACCAGGATACCCTGCCCGCTACGCAAACGAAACCGGAATTGCTGTTGGTGCTGTCGATAAGGAAAATAATTTGGCTAGCTTCTCTAACCTAGCTGGATTTAACCCACTTACCTACGTCACAGCTCCAGGAGTCGATATTTACTCGACACTTCCGGGTAATAAGTATGCGAATTATAGTGGCACATCAATGGCAACTCCTCACGTTGCTGGTGTAGTCGCATTGATGCTGAGTGCTAACCCTAATTTAACAGATGCCCAAGTGCGTCAAATTCTGCAAGACACTTCTGGAAATAGTACACAAGCGACAAATTCTAACTTCAGCTTAAGTTCTACAACTCAGAGCGATCGACTGATTGCAAATATATCTAATACCTCATTCCAGTCTTCTCCGGAAATTGCTGACGACTTTTTGCCCAGTTTTAACAGTGGAATTGAAAGTGATTCTAGAAACCTTTTCCCAACTTACAAGCCTGCAACTTTTAGCTTCACCGATAGTTATATTAAAGACAATAAAATGCTTTTCCCAGAACTTCAGTTACAATCCCAATATTCTCAAGACATTTTCGGCATCAATATTCACACCGATGCTCTTGTTGAAAACATATTAAAACAACCAAAAACACAAATCGAAGAGTATCAGGATTGGTTGTTTGATATCAATTCGCAAATAGTTTAGAAAAGACGATTTATCACAAAAACGCTCCACCCAACAGCCTAGAAGCCTATCGATCGTTCTTTTATTATGCGTTGCCAAAACCCTTGATTAGACGTAGCATTGCTACGTCTTTTCTGGAGATGTTTAATGAGAAGTTGCGCGTCTTTGCACCCAAATCTATCTCACAGAGAAAGCCTCGCTAAATCTGCGAGTCACCGGCTCGACGATGAAAGTCAAAATCGACTTCTTACGAGTGACAATTTCACCATTAGCAGTCATCCCTGGTGTAAATCCGACTTCTTGACCCCGCACAATTACAGAATGTTTATTTAGCTTAATTCTTGTCGGGAAAACTAAGCCTAATTCTTTATCGACGATCGCATTCGGACTGACTTGCACAACTTCACCATTAACTGTGCCAAATTCTTGAAAAGGAAAGGTTGCCATTTTCACTTTGGCTTTCATTCCCTCCCGAATAAAGCCAATATCGCGATTTAAAACTTTCACCTCTAGCAATAAGTCCTCGCCTTCTGGTAAAATAGATAATAACTCTTCACCTGATTGCACCGGTCCTTTGCTTGCTTTGATTCTGTAGATAGTTCCGGCAACCGGAGCTTTGATGGTTTCGTTATCTTGTTGCTTTCTTGCTTGTTCTAACTGACCTGCAACGTTGGTCATTTCTTCTTTGCGCTTGTTGAGTCCAGTTAAAATTTCACTTTTACGCTCTGATGCTACACGCTGCGCTTGATTGCGGGTGCCTTGATAAGCTGCTTCGATAGAGCGAATTTCTTGCTTTTGCCCAGCGATATCTTTTTCTAAAGACGAAACTTTGTCTTGCTCTTCGTTAATTTTGGTTTGGGCATTAACTATCTCATCTTTTGCCCTGGTTATTTGTGCATTTGCTTGGTTGTATGATTCTTGCGCTTGCAAATATTGTAATTTCGCTACTCCACCGCTCTTCAGTAAAGATCCAAGTCTATCTACTCTTTCTTGAGCTATCTTCAAGTTAGGTAATGTTTGGTTGCGGACTTGTTTAGCGTTTTCCAAATTATTTCTAATATTGGCAAGATTACTTCTAGCGTTATCTAAATTATCTTCCAAACGGGTGAGGCGTACTTTTGATTGGTCTATTAATGCTAATTGGCGGTTAGCATCAGCTTCAGCTGCTGCTTGACGTGCTTTGAAGTCTTGTAAACGAGAGTTTAAAAGTTCATCTTGGATTTGCGTTCCCGCTATTGTACCACCAATACGTTCTGCATCCAAACGCCGCATGTCTTCTTGAATCAATTTTACAGATTTGCTGAGGCGAGCAACATCGGTTTTTTGAACACCGGGATCGCGTTGAAGCAAAATTTGGTCTTTCGCAACGCGATCGCCTTCTTTAACGTTCACTGATACAATTGACCCACCACCCAGCGATGTCACCGGTCGCACTTGTGCCGAAGGAATTAATTCCCCTGGTGCTGTCGCTACTTCATCTATTTGCGAAAAATTTGCCCAAGCGATCGTTCCAAATATCACCGCACTAATTGTTCCTGCTAAAATTCTCGTGTATAGCGGTGGTAATTCCTGTACCGCTTTACTTAATTCATAAGATAATTGGTCTTCTGGTTTCGCGAATCTTTCTTTTGTCTGACGTGCTTGAGCAGCATTTGCAACTATGGAAGATTTCATATTTGGTTAGTTGTTAGTTGTTAGTTGTTGGTGGTTATTTGTTAGTTGTTGGTTAGTTGTTGGTTAATGGTTAGTTGTTGGTGGTTGTTCTACTAATATCATTATGAAGATGCATATAATTTAGCCTAGGTCGGTAGGCTTTGTTTGTGTAGCCCCAGGCTTACAGCCTGAGGGCATCATGTGCAGCCTCACATAAAATTGGTATAACCAAATTACAACTATCAACTATCAACCATCAACTATCAACTATCCACTATCCAGTTAAACTGCTAAATAACGCTTGATGAAACTTTCCAAGCTTTCTAGCTTAAAATTATAAATTGCCTCTAAATTGGCAATTTCCTCAGTTGTACAGAAAAATTCATTCGCTAGCAATGTACGAAAGGTTCCCAAAGCTTTTTGTCCTTCGGAATTAAATAAACCTAATCCACCCCGTAACCCATCAACTAGCAAAAGTGGTGCGTTAATCAATAGTGGCTCTTTGTTGAAGATGCGACTAAAAATCTGAGGAATATCTCCTCGCAATAAAATCTCCGGTCCTCCGACTGGTAAAATTTTGTTACGAGCAGCTGAAACTGTCACAGAATCTACTACCATTTTTGCTAAATCATCTGTACTCACAATTGAAGTACGGTTTTTCGCATCGCCAATAAGCAAATAAAGTCCCGTTTCCCGAAACCGTTCTGCTAATGGCAGTAAATTTGATGCTAATCCAGCTGGGCGTAAAATAGTGTAATTTAAACCACTCCCTTGTAAATAGCGTTCTACTGCTCGTTTTGCTTTGAAAACCGGAGCATCTTCATACCCTCGGTCAACACCTAGTACGGAAATAAAGACAAAGTGCTCTACTTTATTGGCTTTTGCTTGCTCGATTAATTCAATATTCGCTCGGTAGTCCAGAGATAAGGCATTGCTACTTGAACCGTGGGCGCTGATAATATACTGTACCCCCTGACAAGCTTTCGGGATATCTTTTTCTTCTTGCAAATCACCGATGAAGATGTCAGATCCTCGATGTTCTAACTCGCTGTAACGCGATGTCAAACGCACAAATGACCTCACCGACATCTCTTGTGTACGTAGTAGTCGCACGACTCTGCGACCAATATCTCCTGTTGCTCCAGTTACCAAAAACATATAAGTTTGAATTATGTGTTGGTTGATCGTTGATCGTTGATGGTTGTTGGTTGATGGTTGTTGGTTGATGGTTGTTAGTTGTTAGTTGTTGGTTGTTGGTTGTTAGTTAACCCCTAACTCCTAACTCCTAACCCCTAACTCCTAACTCCTAACCCCTAACTCCTAACCCCTAACTCCTAACCCCTAACTCCTAACCCCTAACTCCTAACCCCTAACTCCTAACCCCTAACTCCTAACCCCTAACCCCTAACCACATCCTAAAATCTAAAATTCAACAATGACGGGTGTATGGTCGCTCGGTTGAGGTAATTTTCTCGGTGCTACATCAATGGTGCAGCTGACTGCACCCTCATACAAGGGATCTGTGAGATAATGATGGTCAATTCGCCAACCTAAGTTACGGCGAAATGCGGCAGCGCGATAGTCCCACCAGCTATAATGTCCGCCTTCTGTGGTAAATTTACGAAAGGCGTCGGCAAATCCTAAGGCGAGAATCTTTCTTAAGGCTTGGCGTTCGAGTTGAGATGCCATAATATGATTTTCCGCAATTACACCTTCATGAATATCTTCAGGCTCTAAGGCTATATTAAAGTCCCCACAGATACAGATTTTTGGTTGTGATGATAAGAGCGATCGCAAATACTCATAGAGCAATTCTAACCATTCGAGCTTATATTCATATTTCTCGCTTCCCACGGCTGAACCATTGGGAACGTAAAGATTAACGATGCGAATGCCATTATTTACACCTGTAATCACCCGTTTGGAATCATCCCAAGTTGGCTCTATATTTGCCAAAATCGATGTAAAACCAGTACTTACATCTGTAAGCGGTTCACGACTAATCAGAGCCACACCGTTGTAAGCTTTTTGCCCTGATGTATACAAATGATAGCCCAATTCTTCAAAAGGCGATCGCGGAAAGCTACTATCTACAACTTTGGTTTCTTGTAAGCACAGGACATCAACCGGATTTTCACTCAACCAATTCACAACGTGTTCTAAACGAGTACGAATTGAGTTGACATTCCAAGTAGCTATTTTCATTCTTTTAAATTATCAGTAAGTCAGTTGTTATTTCTCAAGATTTATTAAGTTAGTTTGATTCCATAAAAATTCATTTGAACAAAAATTTAGTATTTTCAGCTACAAAATATCTAATTTAAAAGAGGGGGAAAGGGGAAAGGGTAAGGGGGAAAGGGTAAGAAATATAGAGTTATAGTGAATAAATCCCTATTTTATTTCCGTCCCTTTTCTCTTTTCCCCTTCTTGGTAATATATGATCCCCAAGATAGATGAAAGTATTTAGGATTACGCTGTAATATAGATATGGGGTTGGCTGATAAATGTGTGGTAAGAGTGTTTATTTAGTTAATTGTATTTTCCGAGTACGGTTAACTTATATTGCGGTATGGGGAGTAAATAAGGTTAATTTCAATTGCAAACACTTAAGTAGAAATGCTCTCCTGTGATAAGATTTCAGTGTATAATGTGAGGAATTTTTCAGCAGAACAAGCAAAGCAAAGAAATGAAAATCGCTCAAGTAGCCCCCTTATGGGAACAAGTTCCACCTCCGAGTTATGGAGGAATTGAGTTGGTAGTGAGTCGATTGACTGATGAACTAGTGCGTCGAGGTCATGATGTAACTTTGTTCGCTTCTGGAGATTCACAAACCTTAGCTGATTTAAAAGCAGTTTATCCGCGTGCATTGCGCTTAGACCCGAATGTCAAAGATTATGGCGTGTATGAAACACTCGAACTCAGTCAAGTTTACCAAAATTCAGCGGAATTTGACATCATCCATTCCCATGTAGGGATTTCGGCATTACCTTTAGCCAGTTTGGTGTCCACACCAACAGTTCATACTTTGCATAGTAGATTTACGAACGACAACCGTAACGTATTTTCTTACCACCAAAAGCAAGCATACGTCAGCATTAGTAACGCGCAACGCCAAATCGATCTCAACTACGTCGGCACAGTATACAACGGAATTAATCCGGCAGATTATCCTTTTGTCGCCAAACCTCAAGAACCGCCATATTTAGCATTTTTAGGACGCTTTTCACCAGAAAAAGGACCGCAACATGCGATCGCGATTGCGAAAAAAACAGGTTGGCGTCTGAAAATGGCTGGAAAAATCGATTTAGTAGACTCTAAGTTTTTTGAACAAGAAATTGCTACAGAAATAGATGGTCAGCAAATTGAATACCTCGGTGAAATAAACCACACCGAAAAAGCTGAACTTCTGGGCAATGCTACTATTACACTTTTCCCCATTACCTGGAGCGAACCTTTTGGTTTAGTAATGATTGAATCAATGGCTACTGGGACACCAGTAATTGCCCTGAATTTAGGTTCAGTACCGGAAGTGATCGCCCAAGGTGTTACAGGTATGGTTTGCCAAAGTTATGATGAAATGGCGGCAATGATAAAATCTGCTTTAAAATTAAATCGTCAAACTTGCCGAGAATACGTAGAAAACAACTTTAGTGTTAGCCAAATGGTTAACGGCTATGAAGCGGTTTATGAAAAAATCATTCAAGACCGGATTGATTTAAATGGACGCCTTCATGTCGGTAAAATTCGCTTTTAATTAACGCTTTTTTTTCTACTTCAAACAAACAACGATTTTTATGGAGGACATTCGTATGAGTATGAAAGCCAACACCTGTCCGTGTTGCGGTGCTTCCCTGCTACGTCATGTCCGTCAAGGTGAATTATACTGGTTTTGTCAATCTTGTCGCCAAGAAGTTCCACAGTTAACAGTTTGTTCCTTGACTAACCCAGAAACCAGAACCACGGGAGTGCTTACCCCTCCAGCAGTGAATTCTTAAATTATCCAGACTCATCCTCAAAGTTGAAAGTTCCCAGGTTCCTAAAATTCGAGATTAATTAACCTTTGTACATAGGAGTGGAAAAGATGTAGAGACGTTCCGGTGGAACGTCTTTACAAGGGTTTCGGACAAAGCATAATTAAATTCGGTCGATATCTTTTATACATAGGAATGGAAAAGATGTAGAGACGCGAAATACGAAGTCTCTACGCTAGTCTGATCGTGCAACGCATAATTAATTTCTATCAGATGTCTTTTGATAAAGTTGTCGGCTTCACCTGGTAAAATCAGGTGGAGCACTCTTAATGGGTTTTGGCTGTGTTAGCAGCATTGCTTTATGGTCAGGAAGATTTACGGTTAGAGTCAGTTGCCAATCCTACTCCTGGTGAGGGTGAAGTCGTAATCCTTGTGGGAATAGCCACAACTTGTGGTACGGATTTGAAAGTTTGGCGGCGCGGGGGTCATGCTAAAATGCTTAAGCCTCCAACTCTGTTTGGTCATGAGGCAGCTGGACGAATTGTCGAATTAGGTGCAGGTGTTAGGGGTTGGAAAGTAGGCGATCGCGTGGTGGCAAATAATTCTGCCCCATGCACGAATTGCTTTTTTTGTCAACGCCAAGAATATTCGCTTTGCCCGAATCTAACTTGGAATAATGGCACTTTTGCCAAATACTTAAAAATTCCCGCAGCGATAGTTCAGCATAATTTGTTGCCGATTCCCGATGACTTGCCAGATGAATTGGCAGCGATGACGGAACCTTTAGCTTGTGTGTTGCACGGGGTAGCACGTTCTAACGTCAAAGCTGGGGATAAAGTAGTCGTGTTGGGAGACGGAGCGATCGGCTTGATGTTTGTCGCCAAGTTAGCGTATGATTTTGCTGCTGAGGTGTTTCTGTTGGGTGGTAATGATACTCGGTTAGAAATTGGGACAAAGCTGGGTGCAGCAAAGACTTTTAATTATCGTCAGATAGCAGATATTCCCAGTTTGGTGAAAGAACTAACCGATGGGTGGGGTGCAGATGTGGTGATTGAAGCGACTGGTGTACCGAGCGTTTGGGAAAGTGCGATCGCCTGCGCTCGTCCTGGTGCTACAGTCAATTTATTCGGTGGTTGTCCGCGAGATACCACAATTACTGTCAATACAGAACAGCTACATTACACTGAGCTTACACTAAAAGGCGTATTTCACAATACTCCAAAGTTTGTGCGGGAAGCTTTATCACTCATCGCAAGTCGAAAAATTCCCTTTGAGTTACTTATCAGCGAACAGCGTCCTTTGAAAGATTTAGAACAGGTATTTTCTGATATGAAGGCGCGTAAAGTAATTAAAGTAGCGATGATTCCGTAATTAGGTAGGTTGAATTAAATATAAAACCACTAAGAGGGTATGTTACCGCCGAAAGTACAGCACCTGCGATCGTTATTTTCAACTATGCAATCAATTTTGAAGGAAAAAGGGAAAACTATGATTACACCCTCTATGGAGGGAATCGTAATCTAAATCCCCAAGAGAAAATGTTAAAAAAACCTCTGTTGATTTCTCTAGTTCCCTTAATTTGCCTGGGAATGCTTTCTGATTCCAAAGTTAATGCTTTACCAGGGCAAAGTACAGAGGAAGTCGGCACTTGGATTAAAGCTAATTCTACACTTCGTCCCAGCCCAAATGAGCGCTTTTTGATTCAAAAGACTGATACAGCAGCACAGCGATTTAGTTTTCAAGCATCGGTGTTACCACCTGGTAGAGTCGCTTTTACCAAAAACCGCAGCAGAATACGCACTGAACGGATTGCGATGTATGATGCAATTAATGGGATTACGGCTCAACGGTTGCAAGAATCGTTGCGCGTAATTTATGGGTTGGATATATATCAAGATTTCAATCGCGCTCAGGTGATATATGAGTATCCGAATCAAAGTGCGATAAATAATGCGCGTTTGGCGAAAACTCCCATTAGAGAAGCATTGCAGGGAGAATTACGTGTAGGCGATCGCTATGCATATTGGGTAGAAGTTGCTCAACCCAAAGAAGGTAAAGCCTTCGTCGGTCAGATGACAGTTTTGCTCAAAACCGATTTAGATAAGTTAGAAGCCGAATTGCGAAATCGTTAATAGACATAGGCGTACTCATATCTTGCATCAAGCCCTAACGACTAAAAGTCGCGGCTAAACAAACTAAGTCCGCCTGCGCGGACTACGGAAAATCATGGGTTTGCTAGCCTGCGTAGGCAGGCTTTGTTCTCTTAGCCGCGATTTGAATCGTTCGGTGCAAGATTTGAGCATAGAAATAAAATATGCGTTTTCCGAAATCCTTTGTAGAGACGGCGATTTATCGCGTCTCTACATCCTTTTTTACGCCTATGTCTAATGTAGAGTTTGCCAATCGCCAGAAAAGATACTTTCAACAGCGATGGTAATTCGCAGCAAGTCTTCTTTTAGTAGCGGGGGCCATTCAATTCCAGCTTTCCGCCCCGCTGCAAACAACTGTTGACTTTTCATGCTTAATTGATACAGCGAGTGAGCTAATTCCCTCTCTATAATTGTAGCATCCTTGAGTTCTTCAAAAACCACTTTCAACGCCAATAAAATCGAAGTAACGTGACCAGGTACAGGTGGTTTTCCCTGTTGCATCCGCATTAACAGAGCATCTGGGTTTTCCTCAGTTGTTATTGCCTGGTCAATAAGTAGTTTGCGAGCAGTTCCGTAATTCATGTTTACAGAGTACCATTGAAGCGCACATAGCGCGTGCGATCGCACGCGCTAGTTGCCGCAGTCAACTTGATTTTTTTCCCATGTCTCAAATAGGAACGCTTGGAACAGAGCTTTATATACCTGCGAGGGAAAACGCAGTTCATCGCGGCTACTTAATATATTGCCATATTGTAATTAAGTTAAGTTCTTTCATAATGAAAAACTTAAAAAATATTTTTATTATTTTTTAAGTTTTTAACTTTCTGAAAAGAGTGATTATCTAATTAAGTAGGCGATCGTCAATAAATTTAACTTACTTTTCTTTTCTTTTCTGCCCAATGCCCATAACCTATGAGTAACGTTTAATTTTTCTTAATCTACCTAGTTCCGATTAAGTTGAAGTCAGCGCGTTGCTGATTCTTAATGTTCATCAAGTTATAAATCCGATTATTAAGTTTTTGATAACACTTGTGTCGGCTTGTACGCTCATGCCCAATTTATTGCCGCAATTGTGTACGCTAAAAATAACTAAGCTAATGATTAGATTGAGGTCTGATGACTCCTACGATTATGCGTCAGCTTTGGACTGTGGTTGAAACAGCCCATTCCAAGACCCTCTTGCAACTAGACGATGCTAGCTTGGTGCAATGGTTAGTCAAGCAAACCAAAACGCAAGCATTGTTAGATTGTAACGAAACTGATTTTCTCTGTGACTACATTCAAGCCAGGTTAAGCCTAATTCGTGACATCGCCCATGACCGTCAATGTTACGGCTAAGATAATCTTGATTGGTTGGTTGCTAGTAGTTAGTGGTTAGTAGTTAGTGGTTAGTGGATAATTCTTAACCATCAACGCTCCAATGCTCCAACCATCAACTAACTACTAATGGCGATTTCATATGAAGATGCATAAAATTAGCCCACGCAGGTGGGCTTAGATCCTGTAGCCCCAGGCTAAAGCGCCTGAGGGCGTTATGTGCAGCCTCACGTAAAATTGGTATAACAACCATCAACTAACCACTATTAACTTTTTCGTGGCAAATAACCTTCTACCAAGCAGTCGGAACCTACTACACGCCAACTAACACCTTCTAAAGGCAAAGCCTCAGTCATAGTGGTGAAGCCTAAATCACCCACAGGTGTGGGTGCATTGTTACCACCAATGATTTTTGGAGCAATAAAGGCAAGAATTTTTTGTACAGCACCAGTAGCGATCGCACTAGCGGCTAATATCCCACCACATTCCCATAATACATTGCAAAAACCCCGCTCATACAAGTAAGCCATTACTTTATCTGGTGTAAGTGGAGTTAGTTCCAGCACCTCTACTCCCTGATGAAGCAACAATTGTTTAACATCAGGGTTAGCATCTACTTCTGTTAAAACCAAAGTGGGAGCTTCAGAAGTTTCCCACAAGTGGGCATTTTCTGGCAATCTCAGACTGCGACTCATCACCACCCGCAAGGGATTATTTGCCCCCTCCTCATGGCTGGTTAAATAAGGATTATCCTGTCGCACTGTATTGCCACCGACAATTACAGCATCGCAAGCAGCCCGCAGTTGATGTACTTCAGTGCGGGCATCTTGGTTTGTCACCCAAGCACTGTGACCGGCACTTGTAGCAATTTTGCCATCTAAAGTCATGGCATATTTCAAAATACCCAAAGGTCGTTTGTAGAGAATACGATGAACAAAACCTTCATTAATTTTCTGGCAAGCAACTTCATCCACCCCTGCCACAACTTCTATCCCAGCGGCGCGTAAACGGGCAATGCCACCCCCCGCAACCAGAGGATTAGGGTCAACCATGCCCACCACCACTTTTGCCACCCCAGCGGCAATTAAGGCTTCCGAACAAGGCGGAGTGCGTCCGTAGTGATTGCAAGGTTCTAAGCTGACATAAATTGTCGCTCCACGAGCGGCAGCACCAGCTGCTTTGAGGGCAAAAACTTCCGCATGAGGTTCGCCGGCACGAGGATGAAACCCCTCCCCGATTATTTCGCCATCTTTGACAATTACCGCTCCCACTAAAGGATTTGGCGAAGTGCGTCCGGTAGCGCGTTTTGCGAGTGACAAACACCGCTGCATCATGCGAGAGTCAAAGTCATTTCCCACCATTTTCTCCGAGTGTGAATCCAAACCAACTGCCGACTTGACTAAAAGTGCATTTTCTTCACTGTGATTATTGTTTGATGCATTTGGTTGAGCAATGACTGGGGAATTATCCATAACTTTGGGCAATACAACGATTAGAGACTAGGGACGCTTGGATTAATAATTAAGAATATATAACTTTTTAACTCTAGCCTTTAGCCCTATCCTAAGCGCCTAAGTAGAGAATTACGAGGGCGAATTCTCCGCGTCACGAGTGCGCTACCTGGTGCACTACGAGTGCCTTGAAATTTCAACCTTCATGATTGCTCCGCCAATTTTATCTGCTGCCACCACCTATTCAAGGGATAATAAAGCACAGGTGCCCAAAGACTACTGAGAATAGCAGAGGCAAGGGCGACTTTCTGGTAATATGTCCAGATGTCTTGGATATTGCGATCGCCCATCCAAATTAATAACGACGCAAAAATAGTTTCTTCTAAAACTGTCATTCCAAAGACAATTAAGGCAATAGAAATAAAGTCTTCTTGGATAAAACGCTGTTTCTGCATCAAGCCAGTAATCATTCCCACTATCCCCAAACTAATAGCATGACTGGGGTTGGGCGATGTCATGGCATCTTGAAGCAGCCCCAAAACTATACCTGCTAATGCTCCTTGAAAGACCGTGCGCTTCACGCTCCAAGATACCACCCAAATCAATAGCCAGTTAGGTGCAATTCCCAACAATTCCATCCCTGGAAGCCGGGTAGGCAACATCATTAAACATAACAGTACAGACCCTCCCGTCAACGTCAAATCTAACACCTGACGCAGCCGGGGATGCCATTGAGAAAGAGGCTTAATTTTCGGTTTCGATGGTGGTTTTGATTGGGATTTCGATTGCGATTTTCGCTCTGGCGATTTGGGCTTTTGCTGCCTGCTATGACCAAATGCAGGAATCTTCATTATTTTTAATATATTTAAAACGCGAAAATTTAATTAGACTATTGTGGTTTTTTATTTATCGATTCAGGTTTTGCTTGCTGTTGAATTTCCGGCACTTGGTTTTCCGGCTTGGGGTATACAGTTACCCAATCTAAAGATCGAATTGCCGGGAAAAATTCAATTGTTGCCACTGATGCTGGGAGTTTCTTCAAATTCAGAGATTTCACTCGTCCTACTGCCCAGCTAGAAGGAAACTTCTGACTGTAATTAGATGTAGAAACTAAATCTCCAGGCTTGACATTGGGAACTTTTTCATAAAATTCCAACACACCATCAGCAGAAGCATCTCCACGCAAAACGCCCTTAGCTCCAGTGCGGCTAATTGTTACACCCACTTGGCTCTTGAGATCGCTAATTAACAATACCCGGCTAGAATTTTCAGTCACTTTTTCTACCAAACCTACCAATCCACCCTCAGCCTTGACAATGTAACCTTCTTGTATTCCGGCCCTTGCTCCACGATTGATAGTTACTTGTTGCCACCAATGGTCAGCACCGCGTCCCACCACCCGCGCTGGAATTGGGCGGGCTGCTTTGGGTTCTTTTTCAATGTAACCGAGTAAGTCCTTTAGCTTTTGATTTTGGTTTTCCAGGTCTACTATGCGCGTTTTCAACTCCAACACCCGTGGATCTTTAACACGTTCTTCTTGAGTTTGACCTGTGTGCAACATTTGCAAAGGACGGGTCATTTCTTCATACATACCCAGCAAAAGACCGCCTTGAGTTTGTCGAAGCATCCAAGCGCCACCAACTACTAAACTTACCAGCCCGATTTGTAATCCTTTGCGCTCCCACCAGCGACGCGAAGTAAACATATATACCTTTTTTATAAGAATATTTTTACAAAAGATATTGGATTCTATGATTAGAACCCAATATCTAATAATTATTCATCAGTGTTACATATTGCGAGAACGTCCGCTGAATACACGTTCTAGCTGCTTGAAGTTCTCTAATACACGCCCTGTTCCCAGGACAACACAGCTCAAAGGGTCAGCCGCTATGTGGGTAATAATCCCTGTTTCATGACTAATTAGTGTATCCAATCCTCTCAGCAAAGCCCCACCACCGGCTAACATAATGCCGCGATCAATAATGTCTGATGCCAGTTCTGGAGGTGTCCGTTCTAGTGTTCGCTTCACAGCTTCAATAATTACTGAAAGCGGTTCTGCCATACTTTCACGAATTTCTGGACCTTTGATGGTGACAGTGCGCGGTAGTCCAGAGAGCAGGTGTAAACCTCGGACTTCCATGATTGCTTCTTCGTCTTCATGAGTGGGATAAGCTGAACCAATCCGAATTTTAATGTCTTCGGCGGTTCGTTCCCCAATCACTAAGTTATGAACTTTTTTCATATAATGCATGATGGCTTCGGTCAGTTCATCACCGGCGATGCGAACTGATTCGGAGATCACTGTACCTTGAAGACTCAACACAGCAACTTCTGTGGTGCCACCTCCAATATCGATAATCATGTTTCCAGTCGGTTCAGCCACGGGTAGCCCTGCACCAATTGCCGCTGCTACTGGCTCATCGATTAAGAAAACTTCTCTTGCACCTGCTTGGGTGGCTGCATCCATTACGGCTCGTCGTTCTACACCTGTGACTCCACTGGGAATGCCAATGACAATCCGTGGTAAAACCAGAGATCTGCCTTCATTTACACGCTGAATAAAGCTTTTTAGCATTAACTCGGCTGTATCGAAGTCAGCGATTACACCATCGCGCAAGGGGCGTAGCGCAATCACATTTCCCGGTGTTCGACCAAGCATTTTTTTGGCTTCTTCTCCAACTGCCAGTGCTACCTTTTCGTTTTGATCGATGGCAACTACTGAAGGCTCTTGGAGTACAATGCCTTTTCCAGATACATAAACTAGGGTGTTGGCGGTACCGAGGTCGATACCCATATCCCGCGATAAGGAAAACTTACTGAAAAGACCCACGCCTCTCTACGCCCCCTAATATTTAATACTTTTGACAACTACCATAAGAGCGATTTACGCAGGATTTTATTACGTTTTTTATCCATAGTCTAGTAAGGTAGACTATTTTCTCAGTAATATTTGGGAATCTTTACTAGATTTGAGACTATTGTTTTTTGATATTCTGCCGCTAGTTCAATAGATCCGTATAAAACTTTCGGTATTTTCTGGAAAATCTCATTATTTCTTAAGTAATTATAATTGTTAATTATTTAACATACTTTCAATTGCTTTGCAATTAGCTATTATGGAAGTCAGGAATAGTCAGTACATCTGTACTGTAAGGTGAAAGATATGAGTATCAATGTTGTGACTCTGGTTGGTCGTGTTGGCAGTGACCCAGATATGAAGTATTTTGAGTCGGGTAAAGTTAAGTGTCAGTTAAGACTGGCAGTAAATCGGCGATCGCGCAGCGATGAACCCGATTGGTTTACCCTAGAACTATGGGGAAAAACGGCGGAAGTAGCAGGTAACTACGTAAAAAAAGGCAAGCAAATCGCGGTTAAAGGTTCCTTAAAGTTTGACTCATGGAGCGATCGCAATACAGGCATCACTCGCTCATCACCAATTATCCAAGTAGACCAACTGGAATTATTAGGTTCCAAGCGGGATGCAGATAACGATATGGGGGATGACAATTTCTCATGAGTCAGTTGTTAGTCGGAGCGTTGGAGCGTGGATAACTCTTAACCGTCAACTAACAACTAGCAACTAACAACCAACAACCAACTAATAACTAATTTGCAGTGTTACCGATGCGTCTATTTCTTGTTCACCACCAACAACGGGGGTAGAAGCATCTTGTGCTGTTAACTTGGCGCTACGATAGGCAATAGGGGGTGGGGTGGGCGAAGAAGCATTATTAACTTGAATACTGACTATTTCTTTGGATTTAAAACCTAAAGAAGCAAAAACGGCATCAGCTTGTTGTTGAGCTTCTTGAGTCGCTTTTCTGAGTGCTTGTTTTTGGGCGATCGCGATCGCTTCATCACTAGCGACAAAACTAACACCATTAATCTGTGTCGCTCCCACTTTCACAGCTTCGTCTAATAATGTACCAGCTTTTTCGGTAGCAATACGAAAACTCACAGTATTCGTAGCCGCATATCCTGTAATCCGCTGTACATTATTGTTGTAGCTATAAACTGGGTTAAGTCTAATACCCGTGGTTTCTAATTTATCTACATTCCGACTCTTGAGCAACCCGACCACGGCTGATGTATACTGTGCAGCCTTTTGTTGTACATCCTGTGCAGTTTTACCCTGAACTTCCACACCTAAATTTACTATAGACAGAGTTGTCGCAATTGATTCCATGCCGCGACCAGTAACGGTAAGGGTTCGCAACATTTTTTCTTTTTCTTCTGCCAAACCAGGTTGAGCAAAACTTATACAGGCAATTAAGACCAAAGGCAGTGCTTTCCACAAATTGCCAGCGTTAAACCGAGAACCAGCTAAAACGTCTCTATTCATACTTTGTTCCACTCCTCAAACTATTTTTCGTAGACGCTTCAACTATGGCGTCACCAGTGATATATTCCTACTTTCGCATTGCAATAGTCAAAGGTGAGGGTGGTTACATTTTTTGCAACTAAAAATTGGGTAATTGTTAATTGTTAGGGGTTAGTAGAAGAAAAACGGGTGTTTTGTTAGCGAATTCTGACAAATCCGGCTTTCGTAATCAAATCCTGACATTTTCGACTAGAAATTGGACGACGAACTCAAAGGGGTAGCAACTGCAACCTAATATCTATACATATACCTCTAAAGCAAGTGACGCACGATAATGACAAAATTCCTGTTTATAGCAGAGTTAATTTTGTTCGATTATTTTCAGGTTCCCGCATCAAACGTGGTTTGTATCGTACTGCTAAAAAACAGCTAATTAACGCTGATATTAATGGCAGTATGAATATAATTCGCAAAGTAATTCCTCATGTCTTTGACCAGGGAATAAAGGCATTGCCGTTTATGCCAATAGTTGTTGATCCACTCATAACTTAAAAACATATACACCCTACCACACAAGCTTTTCCGCATATTGGGTAGATATGCATAGGTTTTTGGGAGCGGTAAACCCTTCAAAACAAGGATTTTAACGGCTGTTAACCGAGCTTTCCTGTAGGATAGCCGTTAGTTACTACGTTAAGAAGCGTTTGATTGGGAAAAGGGAAAAAAATTTCATGAGTTATTGATGTACGCAGTTCATGATGAATACTTACTCAAAAATTTAGTGTTAACCAATATTTTGAAATACTATTTTCAATAACTCAGCTTTTGTAAAAGGCTTCGTCAAATAGCCTGAAGCTCTGACGATTTTTGCCTTTACTCTATCTTGAAAATCTGTTCTTCCTGTTACCATAATTATAGGTGTACTTTTGAAAGACGAATGTTTACGTAATAAACGACATAGTTCATAACCACCGATATTCGGCATTTCAACATCTAGTAAAATTAAATCTGGTTTGTTACGGAGGACTTGTGTTAAAGCTTTCAATGGATCGGTAATTCCGATAACAGAAAATATTTGATCGTCTAAAAATAGTTTCATAACATTCAAGACAGTTAAATTATCATCAATACAAAAGATTGTGTAAATTTTCTCCTTTGTATATTGTTCGGGTATTTGGGGAAGTTTATTATCATCTATAACAATGCTTTCTTGTGACAATTCTTGTCCAATTTTTGTTTCAGTTGGTGGTTGAATTTTGTTTAAAGGTTGAAAAGAGGACTGTTGAGAAACTGCTGACTCGATAACTTTCGGATTTTTTAATTTGTTTTGACACTGTTCAACTAATGAACGCACATCTAGATAACAGAACTTTGGCATATCGTTCAAGAAGCTTTGAGGAGTAATTTCATAATTACCCTCGTTTAAAGTAAGAAATGACTTCAAGACTTCTAATGCCAATTCCTTGATGAGGATACCTGCTTGTTCGGAGCTAATATATTTATGTTCGACTAACCAGCAAATAGCCATATAATCTAGACGTGGTGTTATTTGGTTTTCAACACCAGTTAAAAATCTCGCACGCAACTGCTGATTAATTTCACCATTTAAAGTAAGAATTTCTTGACTCAAGTGCTGCAACTTTCTATCAAGCAGATCAAACATATTATTTAAATAGCAGGCATAAACTAGTTTTCCCTTCTCTAAGTAAATTAACCAAGATTCGGAAATACTAAATACTTGCAAACAACAAGTAGAATAATTACTGGTTATTTGACTTAATAGAGATAAAGGTTGTAATTTTTGTGAAATTCTGTATCTAATGATAGGAAAGGTATTCATTGTCAACACTATTTGCTAAAATTAATATTATTTGTCTAAAGTTGAGACGAAAAGGGAGTGTTTAAAAGATGATGAAAGCTGAACCGACTCCCATTGTTTGCATTTGCCAATTTCCCCGCCAGAAATTAATGTATGATTGGGGAATTTAATCTAGTTTGAAAGTAGCAACACTAGCTTGCAATTTCTGAGAAATATCTACTGTTGTTTGCAGAGAAAGGGAAATTTCCTGAGATGAATTGCTCGTCATTTCCGATACTTTGACCATTTCTTTCATGAGATTAGTAACTTCTGTAGACGTTTGCACTTGAGATATTGTTGCAGCAGAAATCGACTCCACCAAGTCATCAATTTGGTGACATACATTAAGAATTTGACTCAAACAAAGTTTGGTATGTCCAACAAGATGCGTACCTTGAATCACTTCTGCGGTTCCTAATTCCATAGCCTTGATTACTTCGATGGTTTCAAATTGAATATTGGCGACAACTCCTTCAATTTCAGTCGTTGCTGTGGTACACTGACCTGCTAGGGTGGCGATTTCTTCGGCAATTACACTAAAAGCTTGACCTGCTTCACCAGCACGTGCAGCTTCAATGCCAGTGTTAATCGCTAATAAGTTGGTTTGCTGGGCAATTTGACTAATCAATGACACCACACGATAAATTTGCTGCGAAGATTCTCCAAGACGTTTGACTTTTTTAGAAGTTTCCCCTAATGTTTGTCGCAGACTAAAGATACTTTCTACAGTGAGATCCATTGTCGTGCTGCCAGTTTTAGCTGTGTGAGAGGCATTACGGGCAACTTCTGCGGTAATATTTGCACTTTTTGCCACCTCTTGAATCGAAAGCCTCATTTGCTCAACGGAATCTAAAGTGTGGCTGATTTCTTCTGATTGTTTGAGTGCTTCAGTTGCAAGTTGATCAATTGCTCCAGAATTTCCTGCGATCGCTTCGTTGACCTGAGTAGCGGTAAATTTTACTTGGGTGACAATCTCTTGCAAACTTTCCACAATAGAATTGAAAAAGTCAGCGACAGTGCCTATTTCCCCTGAAGTTACTTCCGCACGCACTGTCAAGTCTCCTCTGGATGCTCCTTCAATCTGAAGCAGCAGTTCTTGTAGTTGCAGTTGGAGTTTTTCTTTTTGTTGACGTTCCTGTTGGGAAAATCTTTCTGCTAGATCGCGTCCTTTTTCTGTTTGCTCTAAAAAATTGGCTCGCTCTAAACTTAGACCAACAATTCTCGCAAATTGCTCAAATAAATCAATTTCTGACTGTTGCCACACACGTGGTTGAGAACACTGATGAGCAATTAATAATCCTAGCACTTTATCACCCATAATAATTGGTGCTACCAAATTAGCTTTAATTGCGAATGCTTGAAGTTGTTGAATGTAACATTGAGTTAGATTAGCTTGGTAAATATTGTTCGTTGCCACAACATGACCTTGCCGATATTTTTCAATATAGTTCGGAAAACAAGGGTCATGAATTTCTGCTCCCAGAGCTTTAGGAAAACCAGCAACTACTGATTCCGCAATTATTTTTCCGTGCAAATTATCATCAAATTTATAAATAACTGTTCGGTCTGCTTTGAAAGCTTGTCGGATATCTTGAACTGCTAAATTATAAATATCTAGCATGTTGATACTTTCACACAAATGGATGGCAAGGTCTTTTTGTGCCCTTGTTGCCTCTAATAAACTCACACGTTCTAAAGTAAGTCCGACTTGAGTTGCTAATTGGGTTAAGAAATTAATTTCATAGGTTTGCCAAACTTGAGGTTCTTGACAGTGATGGGCAATTAAAAATCCAAATAATTGATTATTCTTGAGAATTGGGGTGATCAAATTTGCCTTGATTTGCAAGCGTTCCATTAACGCTAAATGTGCAGGAGCAAGGTTGGCTTCCAAGACATTATTAACAGCCAAAACTCGACCATTTCTGTAAGCTTCTATTAGTTCCGGACTAATACAAGCATCTGCACTTGTCTCTCCTAAAGCTTCAGGTAAATTAGGAGCAACGGATTCGGCTATGACTTGTCCACTTTCTTTGTCGCTAAAGTGATATATAACTACTCGATCCGCTTTTAATGCTTGTCGGGCTTGTGTTACTGTGATGTTAAATAAGTCTTCGGAATAAAGAGACTGGCGAATTGAGATTAAAGTATTGGTAAACAACTTTAATTGTTCAGCCTCTGCTGTTTGTTTGTTTAGCAAGTCTTGCAATTGCTGTGCCATCTGGTTAATGTTATAACCCAAGGTAGCAAGTTCGTCTTTGCCTTCAATGGGGATACGGGTATCAAGATCCCCCTCACCCAATTTTATCACCGCTGTAGCAGCAATCCGAATTGGCAATATTAGATAGTGAGCAATAATTGCAGCGATCGCACCTGCTAGTAATGTGATGGCGACTGTCCCAATCCCCAATATCTGGAATAATATTCTTGATGGGTGTAAAGCGATCGCTGTATCGGTACTCAGAGCTAAGTTCCATTTCAAAGCAGGCAAACCCTCCACTGTTTGCCAAGGGACATAGGTGACTAATTCCTCAATCTTCTCATTTTTGTTAAACAATATGCGAGCATTTGCTTTATTTTTTGCTTGCATTTGTTTCCACTCAGGAATCACTTCTTTAACATTTTTACCCACATCTAAATTGGCTTTACACAGGAAAATTTTTCCCGACGCATCTATTAGGTCATAATCATCCTGATTACTTAAGCCTATATTTAATAGCTTCTGTAAAGACTTCACAGGTATCACTGTACGGATGATATAGATAGTTTGACTTGTCTCGCTATCTTTAACAGGAGCAGCCATGTAAATTTGCGGCTTATCTTCCCCTTTTGCGATTAAGGGTTGGCTAATATAAGATATGTTGGTTTTGAGTACTGTTTGAAAATACTCCTCGTTTTTTTGGTTAGGAATTAATTGTCCTTTTGATTCAGCAATTACATTACCATTCAGATCCAACACAGCAATGCTTTCATAACTATTTTCAATACTTAAATAGTTATTTAGCCGTGCTTGCATCTGTTGGTGAGTTATAGTTTCTCTTAATTTGCGATTTTGTAAAAATGTCAGATTGGAAAGTATCTGAATATCTCCATACCGTCTTTGCATAAAACCGTTGATATTATCTATCAAAAGATTGGCTTTTTCTTGTTTAGCATCGATAATTTGCTTTGTTTGTGATTGGTTGGCTACGTAATAGGCAAATGTTCCTATTCCTAATACTGGTAGCGTACTAAGAGCGACGGTAAAAATAATCGCTTTGCCATGTAAACTTATTCGCTTTACACCTGAAATTACAGCATTAATGGGAGAAATATCATAACCTCTTTTGGGTTGATACAAAGTTTCTTTTGCAGAGTAGACTAACAAACTAGATTCTGTAAAATTATGATTTTTTACTACACTACTTTGGGCTTGGTTATTTTTGTTATTCATTGTTAAAATCGAGTAATTGTGTCAGTAAATTAGCTTTTAGTAGATACTAGTTCCTATGAATAATTAAAGACTACACAATAGTCTGTATATTCAGCCCACTAACGATTTCAAGACATGCAGCAGATGTTAGAGAGATAAGGTAGGACTTACGCAACTGGCACATATCTTCGTGTCAAGAGTCAAGAGTCAAGAGTCACGCATTCAAGGTTTTTGGAATGCGTGAATGCGTGACTTCTTTCAACCTCGATGAAAAAAATATGACACGCAGCTTTAGTCCTATCAGGTTTACTTGTATAAACATCAGCACCTTGCTTTACAAAGAAGGAAGAAGTTAGAACCGAAGAAATAAAAACTTACTTTGTGAGTTGAGAGCTTCAGTCAAAATAAATACCCCCTTCCCGGTTTAAGATTACCTATCCTCTTTTTTCTTCCTTTGTGTCCTTGGCGCCAAGGTGGTTCGTTAAATTAGGTATTCTTTGAGTGGGAAGGCAGTAATTATATCGAGACGGCTTGCCGCAAGGTATAAAATGTCCTGGTTTCAATCCCACTATGAGTAAGGGTGGGTACAACTTCGGTCTTCTTTCTTCCCTAGAAGCGAGGGTGAATCCCCACACACGATTTGTGCTGAGATAAATCTTTTAATGCAAAGGCACGCAAAAGCTGACACATTGCAGAGAAGCGTGCTTTGAAACTTGAGTTTGCACCCTATGTAGTAGCTGAAAATTAATGGCGGTAGATTATGTTAATTTTTATGACAATAAAGATGGAATTGTATATGGTTGATAAATAAAGCATTCGAGTGTTTTGCTGAGTAATCGCCATTTTTAGCGAAAAAATAGGAGTTATTAAAAATCTTACTATAATTTTCCCAAAATATTCGCATAATCATAAATTATCAAGTATAAAAATAGTAAAGTTTTCATACCATAGTCTCGTTTAATAATTAATTAATATTTAGCTAAATTGGACTGAGAAAGCAAAAAGTCTCTAGGAAGAAGAGTCTAATAACCTGATATTAAATTCATTTAAAATTATCAACTCTCTAGGAAGAAGAGTCTAATAACCTGATATTAAATTCATTTAAAATTATCAACTCTCTAGAAATAGGAGTTTAATAGCCTGATATTAAATTCATTTAAAATTAAAGATAGATATTAGATTTGCTGACACAATAAATAATTTACTATTTTTGATATGGCGTATTGGCTGCTGAAAACCGAACCGGATAACTATTCCTACTTTGATTTAGAACGAGACAATAGTACAGTTTGGGATGGTGTGAACAATCCCCTTGCCCTTAAGCATCTGCGAACAATGGAGCTTGGGGACTTAGCGTTGATTTATCACACAGGCAAAGAACGGCAAATCGTCGGTGTAGCGGAAATAATCAGTAAACCTTATGCCGATCCAACATTAGATGATGTCAAACGGGTGGTTGTGGATGTGCAGGCAATCAGAAAAGTACCCCAAGCCGTAAAGCTAGCTAAAATCAAGCAGGATGCTAATTGGGAAAACTTTGACTTGCTACGTCTTCCTCGATTGTCTGTAGTTCCGGTTTCTGAGTCGCATTGGCAGCGTTTGTTGGAATTAGCAACGATTTACGAATTAATTTAAAGAAGCTGAGTGTAACGCATCTATAATTGTTCGTTTAAATAAAAGGGTAAAAATAAGAAAGAACGATTTTCACAGAACCAATGCAGTTTTTAAGTGCAATTAGCTTTCCTTTGCCTCTGCTGGCAAGCGCAACAAAAACAGCAGACAGTTCAATGGTACTAGCAGCCGTGCTGCTAAGTTTAGTAGTGATTTACCTCGCTAGCAAAGTTGGTGGGGAGTTATCCAACCGATTTGGTTTACCACCTGTGTTAGGTGAACTCGTCAGCGGTGTAGTGGTGGGTGTGTCTGTTCTACATCTGTTGGTGTTTTCTGAAGGTGGTGTAGACAGTTCTAATTTGATTATCACCTTTCTCCAAGGCACTGCCGGTTTAAGTCCTGACGCTGCTCCTGGGGTATTTGCAGCGCAGTCTGAGGTGGTTTCGGTTTTGGCAGAATTGGGTGTGATCATCCTGCTGTTTGAAATCGGCTTGGAGTCGAATTTAAAAGACTTGATGGCAGTAGGTATGCAAGCGAGTGTTGTGGCAGTAGTGGGGGTTATAGTACCCTTTACTGCTGGCACTGTGGGATTGATGACTTTGTTCGGTATCGATGCCTTACCAGCGATTTTTGCTGGGGCGGCTTTAACTGCAACGAGTATTGGCATTACTTCTAAGGTATTATCAGAATTGGGGCGGCTCAACTCTAGAGAAGGGCAGATTATTCTCGGTGCTGCGGTGATTGACGACGTACTGGGAATTATCGTTTTAGCGGTAGTTGCGAGCCTAGCCAAAGATGGTGCGGTGGATGTAAGCAAAGTTGTTTATTTGATTATCAGCGCTAGTGGTTTTCTGTTGGGTGCGATCGCTCTGGGTAATTTTTTCAATAAATCTTTTGTGGCGATCGCTGATAAACTTCAAACACGCGGCGAATTGGTAATACCTGCTTTTATCTTCGCCTTTCTCATGGCATATCTTGCCGCAGCTATTCAACTAGAAGCGATTTTGGGAGCTTTTGCTGCTGGTTTAGTCTTAGAAGAGACTGATAAGCGCAAAGAACTGCAAAAGCAAATCTGTCCGATTGCTGATATGCTAGTACCGATTTTCTTTGTGACTGTTGGTGCAAAAACCGATTTAGGAGTCTTAAACCCAGCAATCCCCAGCAACCGTGAAGGTTTAATTATTGCGACTTTCCTGATTTTAGTCGCCATTTTCGGTAAAGTAATCACAGGCTTTGTGGTGTTTGGTCAACCCGGAATTAACCGCTTGGCAATTGGTGTGGGAATGATCCCCAGAGGTGAAGTAGGCTTAGTGTTTCTTGGTATTGGCTCTTCTATCGGTATTCTCTCCAAACCACTGGAAGCAGCAATTATCATGATGGTTATTCTTACCACCTTTTTAGCCCCTCCTCTGTTAAGAGTTGTATTTCCCGATCCAGAAGGGGTGGGTGTTGCAAGGGAAACATTGATTTTAGAGACTAATGGTACACCATTGGCAATGGAATCACCAACTGCGATCAATTCAAAGTCAAATGACGCTACAAATCCGGAAGCAACCCCAGATGGGCATTAATCAAAGTCCTGATTAAAGACCGATTTTGAACAGAGTTATGAGTGAGTATAACCATGAAAAACTACTCATTCATAACTCAGTACTCTGTCAGAGCTCAAAGCGATCGCTACTGAAAACTTTTGATTTTTAACGTCCGTCGCCTCAGAATGTAAAATTTTAGCAGTTTTTTTCTAATTACTACTAACATAATGTTATTTGTTTGCAGTCTTCCCCGATTTCAAGCCTCCCAATAATCGATGCGATGTTTTACAAGCAATTAGGAAATTTCATACTTCATCCTTTAATTGGTGCTTATTTCTTTGTTAGTGCAATCGGATACTCTCTCGATGCAATGAGTGATGTGCTAACAACATGAAAAATTTAAAGGAATGTGCAAAAATTTAGCATCATTGTATTTTGATCCCAGGGCAAAATTTCAAAAAAGCACGCTTCGCAGACAATTTTGGGACTTGGGTTGTGAAGATTTGCCAATATTTTGACAGATTGACAGATGAACGCAAATGCGAATCAGGAGAAAGAACTGTGAGACTACACTGGCTACTACCTGGCACTTTTGGAACTATCTTTATGCTATCGTCACCGACTTTAGCTGCAAGATTGGAATCATGGCGTTTTGATGTTAATCAAAATCGGTTAGAAATTAATACTACCGGAGATGTTCAACCCCAAGCGCAATTACTCTTTAACCCGACGCGTTTGGTAATTGACTTACCAGAAACAACATTTGAGCGATCGCCAAAAGAACAGCAATTAAGCTTAGGATTTCGCTCTATCAGTGTTCAGCAGTTCAACGAAAAATCATCTCGCATAATCCTTGAACTTAGCCCTGGTTATACCCTAGACCCCAAGCAGGTGAAATTTGTTGGCATAACTGCCAGTCGCTGGACAGTACAATTACCAAAACCAGCTCCACGGCAAGTATCTGACTCCCCCAGAAATCTTGACAATGTGGTGATCGGAACTACCAAACCAGATGCCAAAATTGCCAATACCACAAATGCGGGGACGCAAATCGAGAATTTACTTGTTACCGGAGATGGCTTTTTTATCCGCACGAATGGCATCCGTCCTCAAGTTGAGGTAAATCGCAGCGACGACAGAAAGTCAATTAATATCGATATTGCTGGGGCATCTTTATCGCCTAATTTACAACGTGAACGCGTGATTAATCGCTATGGTGTCAACCGCATTAAATTTACCCAGCGCGAAACCAAATCACCTGTTGTCCGTATAACTATGCAGGTAGATAAAAATAGTTCAGATTGGCGGGTAAATCTTAACAGTCCCCGTGGTTTGATACTTCTGCCCAGTAATGTTGTCAGATTGACGAATAGTAGTAATCTGGATAATACAAGTAGCACTAGCCGCTTACCTCTTTCACCGCCAAATACTTCCACAGATAATAAACTCTCTACAATTAAGTCTGTGGAACTTGCTGATGGTGGTACGCGATTACTCCTCAAAGGCGATACTGTTACAGAGTCACTCCGTGAACGCACTTTATCTGCTAGTGGTGGCTGGGATAGAGCTTCTGGTTTATTCCGTATCACCATCAATAATGCTAGATTAGCACCTTCAGTCAACGGTCCTGTTTTGAATAGCAATAGCCCCATCGCTAGAGTCCGTCTGCAATCGTCAGGCTCAAATACTGTGCTTGTTTTTGTCCAACCAAATCCGGGAGTACAAATTGGGGAACTAAACCAAATCAATAACCAGACTATAGCTTTACAATTAAAACGTTCTGGGCGAATCATACCCCCGATTAGTGGTTTACCTCCCTTACCATTACCAAATCAAGTGCCATTCCCAGATCCAAACGCTCGATATCCCGCACCATCGCCAACTCCCCGCATTCGGTCGGGGCGAGTGGTAGTTATGATTGATCCTGGACACGGTGGTAAAGACTCTGGTGCACTTGGTATTGGGGGACTACAAGAGAAAAATATCATCTTGCCGATTAGTCAAAAGTTGGCGCGGATTTTGCAGCAAAATGGGGTGCAGGTGATACTGACAAGAGATTCTGATTATTTCGTCAGTCTTCAGGGAAGAGTAGATTTAGCATCGCGAGCTAATGCTGATGTATTTGTCAGTATTCACGCTAATTCTGCCGGTTCAGAACGTCCGGATGTCAGCGGATTGGAAACGTATTACTACGACAGTGGTTTAGGTTTGGCTCGTATCGTTCATAACAGCATTCTCCGAAGTGTGAATGTTAGAGATCGAGGAGTGCGACGAGCGCGATTTTACGTTTTGAGAAAAAGTTCTATGCCTTCTATTCTCGTAGAAGCTGGTTACATGACTGGTCGGGAGGATATCGCTAAACTAAGAAATCCCCAATATCAAAATCAAATGGCAGAGGCGATCGCTCGCGGTGTCCTCCAGTATCTAAAACAAAGATAACTCATTTGACCAAATCTCAGTAAATACACAATCATGATTTTTCGATTGATTTTCTCGACTTAGCAATCTGATCTCTAACACACACAGAGCGATCGCCTTTACCCTCACAACACTCATGATAAAAATAGATTTTCCTTAACCCAAGCGCCCAAGCGCCTTCCTAATCCAGAGGTGATTAATTTTCGGCTATAACACCCCACATATATTTTTCTCAATATTAAAGAGTAGCACCTCACCAGCTTTGCCTCATCAATTGACAGCAGTTGAAATTTTTTATTCTTTGTGCATCGAACACCAAAAATCCATTCATACATCAATTCTTGGCTGATTCAAGTGTAATTAACCTCTTATATCGCTAAGTAGAAGTTATTCTGCTCGTCTCTTTTTTGGTGTAATCTGATGCTTTAAAGACAGAACTTCTATGCTTTAACATCATGGCAAATTGACTATTACGTGCTAAAATCTTACGCCATTAGCTGTGTCTTTAATACAAACGCACGCGCCATGAGCGCAGCATCAAAACTAAAGATTGGGCAGTGACGGTGTGAGGATTTATTAATATTTTGACGGATTGACGGCTCCCATGAATGTGAATCAGGAGAAAGGACTGTGAAATTACACTGGTTACTACCCGGTACTTTTGGAAGTATTTTGATGCTATCGTCGCCAACTTTGGCGGCAAAATTGGACTCTTGGCGTTTTGATGCCAACCAAAACCAACTAGAAATTAATACTACAGGCGCTGTTCAACCCCAGGCGCAATTAATCTTTAACCCCACTCGTTTAGTCATTGACTTGCCAGGAACAACCTTTGGGCGTCCGCAGCTAAGGCAGCAGGTAGGTGGTGCAATTACCTCAATTCGTGTCGGGCAGTTTGATGAACAAACAACTCGCATCGTCGTCGAATTGACTCCTGGTTATACCCTAGACCCCAACCAGGTCAAATTTGTCGGCACAACTGCCAGCCGCTGGACTGTACAAATACCAACGCCAGTAGCAGAGGGAGTAGCAACTCAGCCCACAGACATTGCCGTGAGGCAATCAACAGCTACCAGGGACTTACCGCCCAGAAATATTTACAATGTGGTGAGAACCCAACCGAGCAATGTAACTCCAGCGACTAAGGCATCGGTTATCGGCACCACACAAGGAACGACTCAAATTGAAAATTTGCGGATTACAGGAGATGGATTTTTTGTCCGCACTAGTGGCGGTAATCCTCAAATTCAAGTAAATCGCAGCGACGATAGAAGGGCAATTAACATTGACATCGCTGGGGCATCTTTGTCACCAAGTTTGTCGCAACGGGATGTGTCGGTTAATCGCTATGGTGTCAACCGTATCCAATTTTCGCAACTGCAAACCAGCCCACCTGTTGTTCGCATGACTATGCAGGTGGACACAAATGGTTCTGACTGGCGGGCAAGTACCAGTAGTATTGGTGGTTTTATAATTCTACCTAATACTGGTGTAGTCAGATTACCAGGAAGTAGTAATATTACAGTTCCCGGAAGCAGCAAAGAGCGTCCCGTCCCACCACCAGTTGTCGCTAACTTGCCAGCCACAATTGGGTCTGTGGAACTGGCAGCTACTGGCACGCAATTGATAGTTAGAGGCGATCGCAATTTATCTGCCAACGGCTCTTGGGATAGATCCACTGGATTTTACCGCATCACCATTCCCAATGCTCGCTTGGCTCCCTCTGTCAGAGGTCCGGTATTTGGTCCTAATAGCCCCATTCTGAAAGTACGCTTGCAACAGCAAGACTCAAATACTGTTGCCATTTTTGTTCAACCAACACCGGGAGCACAAATTGGCGAACTCAACCAAGTTGGGGATCAGTTTGTCGCTTTACAAATACAACCCTCTCGGCGGGGAATAACATCATCATCCAGCATTTCTGGACTTCCTTTACCTCCCTTACCACCACCAAACAGAGTCCCATTCCCAGATCCACTTACTAACGACCGACCGACATCGCCGCCACCCTCACGCCCCGTTCCTAGAGGACGAGCGCTGGTGGTTGTTGACCCAGGACATGGCGGTAAAGACTCCGGTGCCCCCGGTTTGGGAGGACTTTTAGAAAAAGATGTAGTCCTGTCTATTAGTAAAAGAGTTGCGGCTATTTTAGAGCAAAATGGCGTACAAGCAGTTCTAACCCGCGATTCTGACTTTTTTGTCGAACTTCAAGGACGGGTAGATATAGCCGACCGAGCTAATGCGACTTTGTTTGTCAGTATTCACGCTAACTCAGTTGATAACCGCCCAGATGTGAATGGGTTAGAACTTTATTATTACGACAGCGGTTATAACTTGGCAGAAGTAGTTCGCAGAACTATTCTCCAAAATATCAGCACTATCAAAGACCGGGGAACGCGCAAAGCTAGATTTTATGTTCTGAGGAAAAGTTCTATGCCCTCAATTCTTGTAGAAACAGGCTACATGACCGGTCGCGAGGATAATCCCAGGTTAGGAAACACAGAATACCAAAATCGCATGGCAGAAGCGATCGCTCGTGGTGTCCTCAGGTATCTACAACGTTAAAACTGGGGCATCGCGCATGGGGCATCGCGCATGGGGCATCGGGCATGGAAAGATTTAGAACCCGCATCACTTACAGCCGCTTCTTTAATTCCCATTGCCCATTAAACAATTGCCTATTGCCCACTATAATCCTGTATCTTAAATCCAAAACCTAACTAAAAATCTGGCTGTGCTTTTATCTTCGATTTTTGAAGGCAATCAAAATCATTTTTCCGATCTTGAACCCCAACGTGCCCCCATTGGCATCTTTGATAGTGGTGTAGGTGGTTTGACGGTACTGCGACAACTCTATCGGCAACTCCCCAATGAATCAATCATTTACTTTGGGGATACAGCTCGACTTCCTTACGGTATTCGTTCGCAAGCAGAAATTTTGCACTTTGTGCGCGACATTCTCACCTGGATGCAACAGCAACAAGTGAAAATGGTCATTATGGCATGTAACACCAGTTCTGCTTTAGCTTTGGAGACGGTGCGCGAAGAATTTAACTTGCCTATTCTCGGAGTCATTCTCCCAGGAGCCAAGGCAGCAGTGCAACAAGGAAAGCGGATTGGGGTAATTGCCACCCCAGCAACTGCCAAAAGTAATGCTTATCGGCAAGCTATTCTCGAAATTGATCCAGATGTTCAAGTTTGGCAAGTCGGCTGTCCGGAGTTTGTCCCCCTGATTGAACAAAACCGAATTCAAGACCCTTACACTACTGATGTTGCCCGGTCTTATCTGCAACCTTTAATACAGCAGCAAATTGATACTTTAGTTTACGGCTGTACCCATTATCCCCATCTTGAACCAGTACTGCGATCGCTTCTACCTTCTGAGGTCAAGTTAGTTGACCCAGCTGTTCATGTCGTTGCCGCTTGTACCCAAGAGTTAGACCTTCTGGGGTTAAAAAATACCCACCCACCACAGCCAACTCGCTTCGCTGTCAGTGGTTGTCCACAACAGTTTGCCCAGTCCTCCTTACCGTGGCTAGGCTGTACCCCAATGGTTGAAGTTGTGCGCTTCGACGATGCCGCAATTTCTCAAATTCAGAAATACTAGTTAAAAAGTTAGCAGTTAGGAATGATGAGTTATGAGTTTAGAATTCTAAACTCCCAACTCCCGTAGAGACGTTCCACTCAGAGGCGTCTCTACTACTCCTATTGACTATTAACTACTTTCGTCACATTTGGCGTTAGCGATATCTCCCGATTATGTTTCCCGCTAGAAGCTGAAGTGACACTTTTAGGTACAGGCTTTTGTCCTGTTCGCTTCGCCAGAGCTAATAATAAATACACGGTGAATAAATAACCCGCAGCTAAAATAAAAATCATCATAGGCATGTTTGTGTAAATCATTCTTCTACCTGCACCTTTGTTAAACGAATATAAAATTGCATAAAATTTAGTCGAACCTCAGCCAACAAAGTAAATCTTGGATGGCTGTATTTTGCTATAGTGAATCTTTCCATAGAGTTTTTATTCTCTATGGTTAACCAATTAATTATTAAATTAGTTTTTTCACAGACCATACCTACCACAACAGCTAAATTGCTAAATAGCAATTTAAACTGCGGCTTCAGCAGTCTACCCAGTCTGCGTTATTAAAAAGCGTACCTCATGGCAGGAGCAACACTTATGCTCAACGTATGCTGAAATCGTGTAAGAATTTCCCATAAGGGCAACCCTTAGCTCCCAACAGACAATCAGTTGCGGCGAAAGCTGCCCTCACCAAATGCCTTCCCGTGTAGGCTTGCACATCGCAGCAAAAATCAAAAGAATAATTTCTTTGATTCAACCTACGACAAGTTATTTAGACTCACCACACATTATGAGTAAAATCACCTATTGATGATTTATCTTTTTGGGGTGAATATCTGAAAAATTTTAAATCCCTTGATTTTAGCGTAACACAACAGTCCAGACTTTTAAGCCAACTTTAGTGCTAAATTTAAAAATTTTCAGGGCAGCCACACAAAAGGGTGAAAGAATTTAGTATTAAGTTGCAAATAAATAATGGATCTAGTAGAAGAGATAGTTTAAGGTGTTGTTGCGAACGTTACTTACAGATTATCTTCGCAAAACTAAATTTATAGGACTAGCCTTTTCAAGGTGTTGTCTGACGGGCTGATTTGTAGTTTGTTTAAGAGAGGCGCGTAGTTACATCTATCTTAGTACAGACTATTTTCAAGCTTAATAAAACTTTTTAATAAATTTACAAAGAACGGACGGGAGAATGATGCGCCCTGGAACAACAGGTACTACGTACCACCTTCTGTGCTTTAGAGGATGTTTGAAAAGTTAAGATGGGGCAAATTTTATGCCAATTGCCTCACTATAATCCGGATCGTGGCAAGGTAAATAAATTTCTCCGCAGTTTCCGAACTGTACTAGTAGTTTTTGTTCAAGCGCCTACTACACCAAACTAGCCAACCAAAAATTCGCTTTACCACCCAGCACTTGGGCAGCAAAACTAAAGAATTGCGCTATGCACGGTGGGATTACGACTTGCACAATCCAACAATAGAAGTGGCTGATTTGATTATACCATTTTTGACGGCTAATAAATTAGCCGCTTGCTTCCTGTTAAGAGGAAGCAGGAGAGTGAAGGTTTTTAGATGAAAACTTCGCGACGGCACAGGCTTATCTTAAAATGAGTATAGGATATGTAAACTTTCTTAACTTAAGCCAGAGTCCGCCCATCCATGACCCCAGCTACCTCCTTTTTTTCTCCTGTGGAAGCAGACCTGCGAATACTAGCAGACAACCTGAAACAGCTAGTTGGAAATCGCCACCCCATACTCTATGCAGCGGCAGAGCACTTATTTGGAGCTGGGGGCAAGCGCATAAGACCGGCAATTGTTCTATTAGTATCGCGCTCAACAATGCTAGAGCAAGAAATCACGCCGCGACACCGACGCCTAGCTGAAATTACAGAAATGATTCACACGGCAAGCTTAGTGCATGACGACGTGGTGGATGAATCTGATATGCGGCGTTCTGTTCCGACAGTTCATAGTTTGTTTGGCAACCGCATTGCTGTATTAGCGGGAGATTTTCTATTTGCCCAATCTTCCTGGTATTTAGCTAACCTAGACAACTTAGAGGTAGTGAAACTGCTGTCTGAGGTGATTATGGATTTGGCTTCGGGAGAGATCCAGCAGGGACTAAATCGCTTTGAGACTAACACCTCAATTGAAACTTACTTAAAAAAGAGCTATTACAAAACTGCATCGTTAATTGCCAACAGTTCTAAAGCAGCTGGGTTACTGAGCGACGTTTCCCAAGAAACCGCCGAACATTTGTATGGCTACGGTCGTAATCTTGGTTTGGCGTTTCAGATTGTGGATGATATTTTAGATTTCACAAGTTCGACGGATACCTTAGGTAAACCAGCCGGATCGGATCTGATCAGCGGGAATCTGACTGCACCAGTTTTATTCGCTTTGGAAGAAAAACCATACTTAGAAGTACTGATTTCACGAGAGTTTGCCCACGTTGGTGATTTAGAGCAAGCGCTGGCGCTGATTTTGGATAGTCAGGGGATAGTGCGATCGCGCGAGTTAGCAGCCGAACATGCCAAACTAGCCATTGAACATCTTGCGGTTCTCCCACCCTCAGAATGCCGGCAAGCCCTGACTAATATGACTGATTATGTACTGAGTCGGCTCTATTAAAAACTGGGGATTGGAGATTGTCTAAGAGGTGATTGGCAATACTTACTTCCCCAGTACAACCAGTCTCTAGTCCAAGTGCCCCTTTAAGCAATATCAGGTGGAATAAGAGTGCGAGAATGTTTTTGTTGAAGCAATTCTAGAATTAAGTGCTGTAACTCGGTTCGCTTAATTTCCACATTGGTACTCATGCCAGGAGTCTCAAAAAATACTATACTATCTACGGGTTCTAATGCCAGAAGTTGAAACAAAATGTCGGCAATCAAAATGGGTGCAGCTATTACTTGAGGGTCAAGCCCAGCATTGGAGCTGAGTGGAACATCCTGTAAGGTAGGGTAAGCGTAGATCACGCGCTTTTCCAACTCTGGATTTGCACGGTTGCTCAATGTGGTTAAAACCCAGTCTTTTTCCAAATTTTGGAGAATATAATACTGGGGGTGACGTAACGATGAAGCGATCGCGCTAATAACTGGGGCGATCGCTGTGACAAGTAGTGGTGTCATACCATCGTTGGGTGCATTGTCAATCAGCAATTGAATTTGTGCTTTTAAGTCCATAACGACCTGCAAATAACTTTTGGGTAATGGCTATAAGATATTTACGTGTGAATAATCTCACTATAAGTTGGGAATAATAGATGAGAAGCAAATCTTAAACACCGTATCTGCCTGCGTTTAGCTTATACGCAAAACCCAAAAAGCCAATACCTACGTTCATACAGGTTGTAACCAAGTATGTTAGGGTTTTTTTAAACTGAGACTATGAATTTAGCCGCAACCGCAACTATTCAGGGAGAAAATTCTATCGGAGTGGAGGGGATATTTCAACTCCTGCTGAAGGAGTTAAGCCAATTTACCAAAGCTTCGGAGCAGAATTGCCACAACGTGGCTACACGAATTACCGCCGAAGTTTACCGTATTTGCAATGAAAGTAAACGTATCCAAGCTTCCGGTGCAGTGGAAAGCTCGGCGATGACCTTAGCCAAACATAGGCTACAACAGTGTCTAAGATACTACCAGTTCGGTTCAAATCGGGGTAGGGTGGAATTACATAGCACTTTGAGTGCGATTATCTACCGTTACATTAATCCTCCTCAGAGGCAGTTGAGCTATCAAGGGCGGCTGACGATCATTGAAGATTTCTTACAAAGTTTTTATTTGGAGGCGTTAAACGCTTTCCGGCGCGAAAATCAACTTACCTCTAGCTATCGCCCCCAGAGTCTTCTGGAATTAGCAGAGTATATGGCATTTACCGAACGCTATGGCAAGCGCCGGATTCCCCTACCAGGACGACAGCAGCAGCTGATTATTTTGCGGGCGCAAACTTTTTCTCAACAACAGCCCCCCGAAAGCTCTGTAGACATCGAACAAGCCGCAGAAGGTAGCGCTAATGACGGCGATGGTTCTTGGGAAGATCCAGCCGTGCAGCAACTGCGAAGTGCGATGGCGATGCAACCCGAACCCGAACCCGAAGAAGACACGTTGCGTTCTGTTGTGGTTACGGAATTAATGAACTATCTCGAACAACGGCAACAAACCGACTGCGCTGATTACTTCGCCCTTCGCCTTCAAGATTTATCCGCGCAAGAAATTGAATCAATTTTGGGTTTAACTGCTCGCCAGCGCGATTACTTGCAGCAACGCTTTAAATATCATCTGATTCGTTTTGCCCTGCTGCATCGCTGGGAATTGGTTCACGAGTGGTTAGAAGCTTCTTTACCCACCAACTTGGGCTTGACTCCTCAACAATGGGAAACTTACACCGCACAACTCGACGATAAACAACGGTCTTTATTAGAGTTGAAGCAACAAGGACAACCTGACGAAAAAATCGCGAAAACTTTAGGTTTGTCAATGGCACAACTGCAAAAGCGGTGGTTTAAAATTCTGGAACAAGCTTGGGAAATTCGTAACTCGTTAGTGTCCGGATCAGGTGCATCTACTCATGAATAGTGACTCAGAATCCTTACAACACCAGTTACTCGCTCTTGCTTTGGCATCCGATGTCGAAGCAGGCTTGCATCCCTCGGCTGAATGTGAGGAAATTGACGGGGTAGAAAATCCGCTCTTTGAAACCACCACTTCCACAAGTGGTGATTTTGAGTCGGAAGGGATACCCCAAACCTTTCAACTGGGAGAAATTCCTACTGTGCAAGAACGTTTCCAAGCCCTCATTAAACGTCGGCTACAAGTCCAAATTCAAAACCACCCGCCTTTATTCCCTTGGGAAACCCAATTAAGAGATTACCCCGATTACGTAGACAGTCCTTCGGTTGCATTAGTTCCAGCATATGGGTGGATGGCACAGCAATCGAAACTGAATATACCAGTATCTTTACCTGACAAAGTTTTTCGGCAATTGCTAGAAAAATGTCAGGCGATGCTGTTATCTTCTCTGCCTTTGGGGGCAAAATTAGTTCAGGTAGTCGAGAGCTTGTTTCCTAACGATGCCCAAGCACTCAACGACTTAGCTGGAATGGTGCTCAGAAGTCCCTATCGCTCTGTGGACGCTCCAGAGAGAATGCCGATCCAAGAAAGCGATTACTCCGATTTAGGAGAACGCCAACAGATGGCTTTATCTTTGCTAGTAGCTAAACAATTACTGGAAAATCTGACTTTACCAATTTCAGATAGCAATCCAGTGGTCGAAAGACAATGGCTAACTAGCGCGGGCGCGATCAACCTCAAAGTAGAATATCAGTCTCAGGGTAGAGTGACAAAACTCTGCGTCATGGGGACTGTACCCACGGCGGGGATTTTGACACTCCAAGGAAATGGCACTCAAGCAAAGGCGATGTCTTCTAGCTCTGGTTGCGTGAGTGTTGAATTATACGGTCAGCCACTTAACCAGACTTATACTTTGGAGGTTGAGTTCCCTGAATTAGAGCAACAATCACTTTTGTTTGTCATTCCGCCGATGATGTAGCCCATATTACCACTGCTAGCACGCGAAGAGTTGATAAACGCCGATTGATAAGATAATTATCCTGGTTTTGAGGCTTATCCTTTTAAAAAAAAGCGGTCTTGAGGGCATCTACGGGAAGCAGCGATGAAGAAGACACGCTCCGAGGTAATATCAATTTTCTGTAAGGATGCGCGGAATATCGCCCTGAGGCTGAAAGCCTAGACGGCAGGTGCTCCGCGTTGCGCGGATAACCCGCGCAACGCACTGCCTCGGCGATACAAACCAAGCCGACCCAGGCTAGTTTGAGGTTCTTACGGACAAATGGTATAAGCTCCCCCTTTCTCGCAGTAGTGTTCGTTGCGTCTGCACGATCGCACCTGCTCATACACCCATTAGCTGCTTTGGGATCAAAATGTTTAATTTGTCCAGGATAAGTTGGCGTTTACCTGTTAATCGTTATTGGCGGCATTTGCACTATCAGCCTTTAATGGAAGTGGAAGATTCAATTACCTTACGGGTGCTAGTGCTAGCTTTGGTAATTGTGGGAATTTTGGCGACGGATATTGCGGCTCAAACGGAATTTAGTTTTTGGGCAATTCCTCTAAGCGTGGTGGGTGCGATTTGGAGTTATTACCGTCGTCGAGATGGTAATGTATCAGTTAAGTTTTGTATCGCCATTGGAATGTTATTCGCACTCGGTGCATTCTTAGGGCGATTGTTGGGCGAGTTGAATGATACACGGCTGGGTTTAGCTGAGTTACTAATTCAATTACAAGTCCTTCACAGTTTTGATATGCCTCGCCGCAAGGACTTGGGGTATTGTATTGTGATTGGGCTGATTTTGCTTGGTGTGGCAGCGACGCTAAGTCAAACTTTTGAGTTTGCGCCGATGTTAATGTTATTTTTAGCGATCGCTCTGCCAACTTTAGTTCTAGATTACCGTTCTCGCCTCGGCTTAGAAAACGAAAAAGGTAAAAGCATTCCTCAACAGAGCCAAGCAACGAGGGTAAAAGTCAGAAAATTATCTTCTTACTTTTTACTTTTTACTTTAATTGTCGGGCTAGGATTGATAATTTTTGCTGTGATGCCGCGTTTTCCTGGCTATCAACTGCGGACTTTCCCCGTAAGTTCCCCTATCGAAGTTAAAGGGGGTTTTACCGGACGCAGTATCATCAATCCCGGTTATGTGCGCTCCGGTAACGCCAATAATCAAGGTAATAATAGCAACGGCACGGCGGAAAATAAAAACGGCAAACCGGGCGGATTGGATAATACGTTTTATTACGGTTTTAATAGCCAGATTAACCAAAACCTGCGCTCTGAGATGAAACCCAAAGTGGTGATGCGGGTGCGATCACAAGCCGTTGGTTTTTGGCGAGTTTTGGCATTTGATCGCTACACGGGTAAAGGATGGGAGATTTCCCGCAATGAACAGGTGCTTACCGTTAAGCGATCGCCTTGGTCTTACCAAATTTATCTCAACCCCCCAGCCATAAATACGCCAACTAAAGAAATAGTCCAAACTTACACTCTGGTGTCGGATTTACCTAACTTGATTCCGGCAATGAGTTATGCGAAAGAAGTATACTTTCCGACAGCAGTGATAGCTGTTGATCAAGAAGGTTCTTTGCGATCGCCTGTGGGATTATCAGAAGACCTGACATATACGATAATTTCCGATGTCCCTTACCGCGATCGCACTTCTTTAGGAAACGCTTCAACTAACTATCCCCAAAATATTAAAAATTACTATCTGCAAATTCCCCCAGAAATTGCCGAAAAAGTCCGACAGCGCACCGAAGAAATTTTAACTAATTACAACCGCGAACGAGTCGGAAAGTCAGAAAAATATCTTGATTCAGCTTACGAAAAGGCACTTTATTTAGCTCAATATCTCAAGCAAAATTATTCTATTCCCGAAAATCCCTTAGGACTGCCTTATTTAGCTGATAAAGAAGACTTGGTAGAAACCTTTTTGTTTAAGCAAAAAGGAGGCTATCCAGACCACTTTTCGACAGTTTTGACGGTGATGCTGCGTTCTATTGGCATTCCAGCCCGGTTGGTGGCAGGATTTAGTTCCGGAGAGTTTAACCCATTTACGGGGATGTACGTTGTTCGCAACACCGATGCTTATGCAATGACAGAGGTGTATTTCCCCAAACATGGTTGGTTTACCTTCGATCCAATTCCCAATCATCCGCTGATTCCCCCTTCAATTGAAGAGACTCAGACTTTTAGTGTGTTGCTTTCATTTTGGAATTGGGTTGCGGGTTGGTTGCCCTCGCCGGTGACGGGTTTATTAAATAATGTATTTGGGGCTATATTTAGTTGGATTAGTAGAGCGTTAGCAAAGCTTACCGAAGGTATCGCTCTTGTTTTTGTTTTATTTTCTCAAGGTTGGCTAGGTGTATTGACAGGCTTAATTTTGGCAACTGCAACGGCTTTTTTGAGTTGGTTGGGTTGGGTACAGTGGCGAAAATGGTTGAAGCACCGTACTTTCAGAAAATTGCCACCAATGGAAAGCCTTTATCAACAAATGCTGCAAACTTTAGGCGAAAAAGGTTTTAGGAAGCATCCAGCACAAACACCCTTAGAATATGCTAGCGTCTCATACCAGCATCATTCACCAGCAACGGCTGAGGTTATAGATGAAATCTGCCAAGCATATAATAGCTGGCGTTATGGTGGTCATGCGCCTAATTTGAACCGACTGCGACAAAGATGGCAAGAAATGAAAAAGGCTGCTAAAAGTTGATTAGTTCGGAAGATTTATAACTTTTTAACAATAGCGGTTCTCGGTTGTGTCCAATAGACCAACGGACCTAACCCCCTTAGCCTTCTTCCTTTGAATAGGGAAGGGGGAAATTCCCCTTCTATACCTGTCCGAGCAGGAAAACGTGAAAAATTAGATTCCCGACTTCGCATTCATTTGTTGGGAATCTGAACACCGCGATTTTTCACAAATAATCTAGGATTGCTATATGTCTTTGGAAGTATTTTGGGGAAAATTAGGGCATAAATAGCTAAAACAAAGCAGTGATAATTTAAAAACGCTTACTGGCTTCAATTTAATCGTTGTAACTCAAATTTTTTATAGATAACATGTAAATAAGTTACTAATAAGCTTCTCACACTGTATTTGGCATAAGTTTTTTTTATGGAGATTCAGTTAATCAACATCGGTTTTGGCAACATCGTGTCTGCCAACCGAGTAGTTGCCATTGTCAGTCCAGAGTCTGCCCCGATTAAGCGGATTATTACTGACGCAAGGGACAGAGGTCAACTGATTGACGCGACTTATGGTCGCAGGACTAGAGCTGTAATTATCACAGATTCCAGCCATGTTATTCTCTCGGCAATTCAACCGGAAACGGTAGCAAATCGCTTTGTGGTTTCCCGCGAGCATCAAGTTGTAGATAATTGATTGGGGGTGGGTTGAAAGCCCCACCCCTATTTGCGGCATATCAGCAGTAATATGTGAATTAGACAAGTTTTCTGTCACCCATGCTACCAATTCTTTAGTCAATACTCGCGCCTGAGAATGACTAATGAATAATACCTATCGATTAATTCACAAGTTGAGCGGATGATGCAAGTTTTATCCATCCAGAATGGTGCTACTACCCAAGAAAGCCTCCCTCTGGGCAGGCTGATTGTTTTAACCGGTCCCAGTGGTGTCGGCAAAGGCACACTCATGCGATCGCTTCTACAGCGTCATCCGGAGCTATACTATTCAGTATCCGTGACGACTCGTTCTCCCCGGACTGGGGAAATCGACGGCAAGAATTATTACTTTATTAGCCGTAACAAATTTGAACAATTGGTTGCTCAAGGTGAATTCCTAGAGTGGGCAGAATTTGCGGGTAACTATTACGGCACTCCTCGTGAAGGGGTACTTAATCAAATTCGCGCCGGGAAGACGGTTGTGCTAGAAATAGAGTTGGAAGGGGCACGACAAATCCGCGCTTCTTTCCCTAGCGCCCTCAGCATCTTTATTCTACCGCCTTCTTTTGAAGAATTAGAGCAACGGATACGCAATCGCGGACAGGATTCATCTGAAGCGATCGCCCGTCGTCTACAATGTGCCCATGAAGAAATTAAAGCTGCGCCAGAATTTGATATTCAAATCGTTAATGACGATTTTGAGACTGCTTTAAATGCGATCGCTGCTGCTTTATTTGGTTAACAGAACACATTTAAACCACGGCTAATTAGACATAGGAGTAGAAAAGTAGAGACGTAGCACATGCAACGTCTCTACAAGGCTTTCGGGCAAGGCATAATAAGCATAGCGGTCGATGTCTATTGTTTATCACCCCAATAAATAAAGGACACAAAGAAAAAGTTAACCTTTCTTTTGTGTCCTTATCTTAATTATTAGTCAAATGACTAATAACTAAATTAACCGCCGAATAAACCTTGAATTAGTCCGAGATTGGAAGCCACAAGGTAGGCAACTACTGCACCACCAAGACCACCAATTAAGAAAGCACTGCCAAAGTTACTCCAGCCTTCTTTAGTTTTAAAAGAATCTGGAGGATTTGGTACAGTGACGGTGGCAACTGGTCCCTGAGGATTGGTATTACCATACAGGGACAGGGTGGCGGTAAGAATAACAATTAAGCCAATGGTTGCTAGTAATCCAGCTAAGTTGGCATTACCTGTATTCCGCAGCGGACCCAATTTGGCAAATGGACCAAATATCCAGTAACCATGAGCCATACCTATTTCTAACCCTCGTCTGAAGGTAGTTATACCTGGGCGATAGGCGGGTAAATTATTAATAAACCACTTGACCAATGGAGAAGCATTAATCGGCGTTTCTAGATTTCCCCGCTGCGGATCGCGCCATTCTGGAAAGACAACCTCACGATTTCTAACATCGCTAGGACTATTTTTTGATGCGTCTATTGCTTGCGCCATATTTTGTCTTTGCCTCTAAATAAGATGCTTGATTATTTATTATTAGTAATAATTGTGTCTAAATATGATTTTTAACAGCGAAGTTTAGAAAAGTTAATTAAGCATACATAGAGATGTGAAAATTTTATGCTGTTTCCAGCATTCGCAGTTTTCCAAAATTAATTTTGTTAGCAGTTAATGGTTAGTAGTCAACTAACTATTAACTGCTAACAAAATTCTTTAATTCCGTCGTTTATGGCAACGGGTGGAAAAGTAGGTCGGGGAACCAGTTGTTAAACAAAATCAGCAAAATGGCGGTCAAAGATAAATTGACGAAAAGTAAAACTGGTGCTAATGAAAGATATTTAACGAAATAATTCTGCTGCATGAATCATTCTCCAAAATAGATGAAATTGCCAATCATGGTTAGCGAGGCGAAATCGGGATTTCGGTATCTTTGGCTGTTAATTCACCTGAAAGCAGTTCTTTCACGGCTGCTAGGGGCCAAGTAAAGCCTGACAGCATCAGAGGTAATGCTATTGGCAGGTCGATTGTGATTTCCTTTTTCTCCACATCGCCACCTTCTTTTTTAATGGCTTGTAGATACGCGCGACCTACCCAACCAATCCATCCTGCGATATACAAAAACAGGATGCTGGGAATTAGAAAGTCACCAGCGCGATCAAGACGACCATCGACTATCAGATGAGGTAGACCTTCTGGACCACACAAAGCTTGTCCATAACGCTCAAATCGCTTTTCCCCGGAGGCAGGGTCAGATGTAGTGTTACGCGCTTCTGCTGCCCGTTCTTGAAAAGCAGGAGAGTCCTTGCAGGGTACAAGGTCAGCCCCTAAAGCTTTTGCTGGCGGCGCAAAATTGAACATTAGGCAAATCGCCAAAACCAAAGTAAACAATCGTCTCATTGAGTTGTTTCCTTTTATTACGAAACAAAAAGTTTTTTGTACAAAACGAAGCGGCTTGTACGGTGTTTATCAGCATCGCTAGGAAGTCATCATACTCTTGCCTGGGAACCGAGTAAAGTTTAAGTAAATAAAAGTTAAAGCTTTTAAATCAAGTCTCAATTCAGCATAATCCTGTCATGGCAACCGTTTTAGCTATAGAAACCAGCTGCGATGAAACTGCCGTAGCAATTGTAAATAATCGTCAAGTTTGTAGTAGTATTGTTGCCTCGCAAATTCTGGTTCATCAGGAGTATGGCGGGGTAGTGCCAGAGGTAGCATCCAGGGAGCATTTAGAAACGATAAATCAGGCGATCGCCCAAGCCCTTGAACAAGCAAAACTAGATTGGGCAAAAATCGACGGAATTGCTGCAACTTGTGCGCCCGGACTCGTGGGAGCGCTCTTAGTGGGGTTAACTGCCGCCAAAACCCTGGCAATGGTACACAATAAGCCCTTTTTAGGAATTCACCACCTTGAAGGTCATATTTACGCCACTTACTTAAGCGAGCCTAGTCTCAAGCCTCCTTTTCTTAGCTTACTGGTTTCCGGCGGACACACAAGCTTGATTTATGTCAAAGATTGTGGTGTGTACGAAATTTTAGGACAAACTCGCGATGATGCGGCAGGTGAAGCCTTTGATAAAGTAGCGCGGTTGTTAAAGTTGGGCTATCCCGGTGGACCGATGATTGATCAACTGGCACAGTCAGGCAACTCCTGCGCCTTTGTTTTGCCAGAAGGAAAAGTTTCTTTACCCGGTGGGGGGTATCATCGCTATGATTCGAGTTTTAGCGGGTTAAAAACGGCAGTACAGCGACTAGTGCAACAATTCGAGAAAAATGGGGAGCAAGTGCCTTCAGAGGATATTGCGGCGAGTTTTCAGTCAACCGTAGCGCGATCGCTGACCAAAAGAGCGATCGCCTGTGCCCTTGACTACGATCTCAAAATTATCGCCGTCGGTGGAGGGGTAGCCGCCAACAGTGGTTTGAGGAAACATTTACAAACAGCCGCCTGTGAGCATAACCTGCGCGTCTTATTTCCTCCGATGAAATATTGCACCGATAACGCAGCCATGATAGGCTGTACAGCCTCAGAGCATCTAGCCCTTGGTCATACATCGCCACTTACCCTCAGCGTTCAGTCAAGACTATCGCTTACCCAGGTCATGGATTTATATCAAATAGGGGAAGGGTGAAGGGGGACAAGGGGGACAGGGGGGACTGCGTGATCAAGGGGGACAAGGGGGGAGGGGGAAATTCGTCCTCCTTGTCTTCCCCCTCCCCCCTCTCCTTATCCCCCCCTCGTCCCCCTCCTAACTCCTGACTATTGACCGGATGTGATTGGCAACCGCATCGGGCTGCTCTAACATTGCCAAATGTCCACAATCAGGAATTTCAATAACATTGTCACCACAGTATTGAAACAAAGCATGAAAGCTAGCTAAATGCCGAACATACTTTGGTTCCATAATTTTATCTTCCGCACCAGCTAAGAAATAAACTGGTTGTTTAATTTCGGATACCAACTGAGGTAAGCGATTAATTTCTTCCTCAGTTGTCGAGTCTAGCAGCGTTCCTAGAGCAGCTTCTGGGTCAGCCACAACAAAATCAATCACCCTTTGACGTGCCCAAAAGCGATCCAAAGGACGTGCCACAGTATCTCTAGTAAACAGTAAATCAATCAAAGGTACTTGCCACAGCCACCTTGGACGGATTTGCAAAAGCCGCTGACCTGTTGAGCGAAACTGCTCAAAAGCTTCTTTGAGATAAATTCCACCACCTGCGTTGATACAGATGACACCCTTAACGCGATCTAGCATTTGTGCTGCACCCCAAAGAGCGATCGTCCCTCCTAAAGAATGACCAACTAGCCAAGCACTGCTAATATTCATCTGTTGCAGAAGAACTGCTAAATCCTGAGCATAGGCAGCTGGGGTATAAACAGAATCGAACGGATAGCCAACTTTACAAGGGTCATTGTAAGTTAGGCTCAAACTAGATGTGTCTTCGCGACTACAATCGCTTTTTGCCTCAGGCTGGGACTCACCAAAGCCACGCAAATCATAAGACAGGCACTGGAAATCAACTGATAAGTGAGAAATCACAGGTTGCCAGTATCCACGGCTATTGAGCCAACCGTGGATAAAAACTAAAGCATGGGGGTAGGTCGTGGGAGCCGTTAGCTCGTATGCGTGTGGAACGCCCAGTATTTCAATCCTTGCCATAATTCCATCGTACCCCGAAGGGCGGGCGCGACTAAATACGAGCGAGTTAGTGGTTGTGGTTAGTGGTTAGTGGGTAGTAAGTAGTAGGTAGTGGTGACTAAAACCACCAACAACTAACCACCAACAACTAACCAACTTTTTTCATTTTCCCATTAACCTCTGTCGCACCCCTTCGGCAATTTTGTGACCTAGATATTCAGGAATCAGGCTTTCATTCGGTCCCAATAAGTAAAGAATAAGGCGTGTACGTCCGCGCCAAACCAGTAAATTCGCATTTACCACCAACAAATCTTCCTGCCAAATGGCGTACATCACTTTGTAGAATAATCCTGGTTGGTTATCAGCTTCAATAACTAAGGCAGGCAGATGAAAGACCGGATCGACATAGAATTCGGTTTGTACTTGTTCTAAGCCAGCATCAAGGTTGAATTCTACTGCGAGCATTTCTTCTACCTCAAACCGACCTCCTAAAGCCTCACGAACAGCACGGCAGAGGTTTTCGGCGGTTTTCTCGGTCAAAGCTCTACTGCCACGAGACACCAACAGTTTCATAAAAACCAACATCGGCGGTCGGATCTGACCGTATAGACTTAAACCGTGGATAGTCAGCCCATAAGCTGCCAGCACACCAAAAATATCACTGAGCAGAAAAGACTGGTTGCGGTAGGCAAAATGCAGGGCACTTTTGCTACCTTCCGGTTTCAACTCAATAACCGCACGTCTGGTTTTATAAAGACGGTAGGCTAGCCGCAAATTTTGCAGTTGAATTTCACTGCTAACAAATTGCTCATAAAACTGGGGAAACGCTCGATTAAAGCGTTTTAGGAGTTCCAGGGTCGAAGATTTTAAACCAGAAGCCATTTTTGGGTTAAGACTCGCTCATATTCGTAGCCAAGG
>NZ_JAOWRF010000371.1 GCF_025753815.1 Plectonema radiosum NIES-515
ATTTAAACGCGGCAATTAACTTATCACGGTTGGCTTCATCGTGAAAGCTTACTGAGGGATAACCGCTCCCATGCTCCCGTTGAAGTAAGAAGTAAATGTCTAGACTTGTCTAGGATTTATATAGCAGATGCTGTTTAATGAACTTCAGTTACTCGAAGCCGAAAATCAGGTAGTTTTAGGCAATGGGGAACGCTATGTAGCCCGACTGGTAGCTCACCAAAGCAAGCAACAACCAACTCCCAGCCCCACTGAGCCTTTTCAAGTTAAGTTATCGGAATATGGGAACCTAAACAATATACAATTGGTATCACTTCTTCGCCGTCCACCAGGACCTGGAGAAGTAGAAATTGAGGTTGATGCTTCTGCACTGAACTTCCGCGATGTGTTAAATGCACTGGGAATGCTCAAAGAACACTATGCCGAACACTTGGGCATTCACCAAGCTAAAGATGTGCCGTTGGGTTTTGAATGTGCAGGCAAAATTGTCAGGGTAGGTTCTGGTGATTGTGGTTTCAAAGTTGGCGATGAAGTCATGGCGATCGCTGATGGTAGCTTTGCCAGTTTTGTGACACTACTGGCGGCAAAAGTGGTTCACAAGCCGAGTGAACTGAGTTTTGAAGAAGCTGCGACGATTCCAAACGTATTCTTGACGGCGATGTATGCGCTGCAAGAACTGGCAAACATCCAACCAGGCGATCGGGTACTGATCCATGCTGGTGCCGGGGGGGTAGGTCAAGCAGCCGTACAACTGGCGCAGGCTGTTGGAGCAGAGGTTTTTGTTACAGCGAGTCCTACCAAGTGGGAGTTTCTCAAGGCACAGGGCATTGAAGAAACACACATCATGAATTCGCGCACGCTTGCTTTTGCCTCGGAATTAATGACGAAGACCAAAGGCAAAGGTGTGGATATTGTGCTCAACAGCTTGAGTGGAGAATTCATAGAGCAAAGCTTTGCGGTGTTGGCTGTTGGTGGTCGCTTTGTGGAACTAGGGAAAATGGGCATTTGGGATCACCAGAAGGTGGCGCAATGCCGCCCGGATGTAGCCTACTATTCCTTTGATTTAGGTGATGTTTTCAACCTTGACCCTGAGTTGATTACAAAAATGCTTGCACAGGTGAGTGATTGGTTGGCAGACGGTAAAATCAAGCCATTGCCGCACAAAGTATTTCCTGCGGGGGATGCGACCGAGGCTTTTCGGTATATGCAGCGAGCCAAGCACATTGGTAAAGTCGTCTTAGCTTTCAATTCACAAACAAAACAACTGATACGAGGCGATAGTACCTATTTAGTTACAGGTGGTTTAGGTGGACTGGGATTACTGGTCGCTCGTTTTCTAGTGGAGCATGGTGCAAAACATTTGGTGCTGGTAGGACGCTCTGCTGCAGAAACAACCGCCAAAAATCAGTTAAAGGAGTTGGAACAATTAGGTAGTCAGGTGGTGGTAGTCCAAGCCGATGTGTCTAACCGCGAACAAATGGCTCGGGCTATAGCCGATCTCACCTCATCTTTACCTCCGTTGCGGGGTATCGTTCACGCAGCCGGCATTTTGGATGATGGCATCTTACAACAACTAACCTGGGAACGCTTTACGCGAGTCATGGCTCCCAAGGTAATAGGTGTTTGGAATTTACACACGCTGACCAAAGATCAACCCTTAGAATTTTTGGTGTTCTTCTCTTCGGCTAGTTCTTTGTTAGGTAGTGCAGGTCAGGCTAATTATGCTGCAGCCAATGCTTTTCTCGATGCTTTAGCCTCTTATCGTCGCGGGCAAGGATTACCTGCCTTATCTATTAACTGGGGAGCTTGGAGCGAAGCAGGGATGGCTGATCGGCTCCAGATAACTAAGCAGTTGCATCAAAAGGGTGAAGGCTACATCACACCTCAACAGGGATTGCAGGTTTTAGAGCAGTTGTTAAAAGAACAATCAAGACACGAGTTAAGCCAAGTTGGTGTCTTACCCATCAACTGGCCGAAGTTTTTAGAATCCATTGAGCAAGGGAAAGTGCAAGCGACTTTGCCATTTTTTGCCGACTTCACCAAAGCATTCGTCTCCAAATCAGCGCAAGTACTCCTTCCGGGTGAAGTGATTGCATCCTCAAATCGTAACCAAGTACACGGGTATAAGTTTCGCCAGCTACTAGAAAACAGTTCTGCTGAAAAACGAGTCGAATTATTGAGAGATTATGTTTGTACCCAGGTGGCTGAAGTGCTAGAACTTAGTTCACCCAAGCAAGTCGAGTTAACCCAACGATTTATTGAAATAGGATTGGATTCTTTAATGACGATGGAGTTAAGAAGTCGTCTGCAAGCTAATTTGGGATGCACCTTACCTTCAACATTGGTGTTTGACTATCCTACCGTAGAACTGTTAGTAGATTATTTGTACCAAGAAATTCTCTACCGCGCTGATTCAGACAACTCCTCCCAAAGAAAAGATTCCACATTAGTTCCAGTAAAGCCACACGGTTCAAAGCCACCTTTTTTCTTTGTTTCTGGAATTTTGGGACAGGTTTTCGCTCTTGATCGACTAGCCCATTACCTTGACTCAGAACAACCGTTTTATGGGTTACGCTCATTGGGACTGGAAGAAGGCGAGACACCCTACACTCAGATAACAGAGATAGCAGCCCACCATATTAAAGCTATCCAAGCTATTCAACCAACTGGACCATATCGGCTCGGTGGTCATTCCTTTGGAGGCAGGGTAGCCTTCGAGATGGGTCAACAGTTACTTGAACAAGAGCAGAAAGTTTCTTTTTTAGCTATTTTAGACATTCCGGCGATCACTAATAGCCATAAGCATGGAGGCACTTCGGATTACACCCTATTCACCATCACCTTAGCCCATATTTACGAAGGTGTTTTAGAAAAAAACCTCGATATTTCGTCGGAACACCTAAAGAATCTCAGTTTAGACGAACAAGTGAGGTATCTCGGAGAAAGTTTGCAACGAGCGGGGCAATCGTTAAACGAAGCTGAAATACAGCGTGTTTGGCAAGTTTGCAAGAGTAACACGCTTGCTGATATGAACTATCTACTGCAAAGTCATTATGATACACTAATTACGCTCTTTCGAGCTAGTGAACTGAGTGTTCTTGATTTTTTGCCGAATGAAACTGAAACAGAAAAAGAACCAAGTTGGGGTTGGGGTAAGCTTTCTACCTCTCCCTTGGAACTTCATATTATCCCAGGCAACCATTTTACCATGATGAACGAACCCCAGGTTCAGGTTTTAGCCAAACAGCTTCAAACTTGCCTGGATCGGGTGCAAATAGATTAAAAGGAGATAAAAGTATGATTGATTGCGATGTTCACAATGATTGGTCTACAGCCGAAGTCCTGTTACCGTACCTTGATGACTACTTTCGTGATTTCCTGATTAGGGGGGAGAAACCAGGACCACGAGGAACATTCCCGCGTGCTCAACGGGCTTGGCTTCATCCAGAAGGGTTTCGACGACAAGACATCAATCCGGTAACACAAGACGATCACTATAACTTAATGAAAGAACATTTGCTCGACAAATACGATATTGATGTCGCTATTTTGACGGGCGATGAAACCCTTGACATTTCAACGATCGCTAATCGTTACTATGGTAACGCCCTAGCAAGTGCCTATAACAATTGGGTGATTGACGAGTGGTTGTCTCGCGATCGTCGCCTCAAAGGTTCTATTGTTATATATAGTCCAGACCCTGAAAATGCAGCAGCCGAGATCCGGCGAGTAGGCGAACACCCAGATATGGTACAAATTATCATGTCTAGCGGTTCGATTCGTCCCTATGGCGATCCCTTCTACCATCCTATTTGGGAAGCCGCCTCCCAAATGAATCTCCCTATAGCCGTTCATCTTGGTGGACAAGCGGGGATCAATACCCAAACCTTTAGCTCAGGACCACCTACGTTCTACTGGGAAGCTCATGCCTTGTTATGTCAGGCAGGTATGTCCCATGTTGCCAGTACAATTGCACACGGCGTGTTTGAGAAATGGCCCAATACCTATCTCATCTTAACTGAATGTGGTGTCTCTTGGTTCCCGACGGTTTTGTGGCGTTTGGACAACGACTACCGAGCCTTACGTAAAGAAACGCCCTGGCTAAAGCGGCTACCAAGTGAATATGCCCGTGACCACATCCGCCTTACCACGCAACCTCTGGAGAACCCCGATAACAAACAACACCTGTGGAATGTCCTTGAAACTTTCGACGCTAAACACACGCTGCTGTTCTCTTCAGATTATCCGCACTGGGATTTTGATGACCCAACCAAGATTCCTATCCCAGCTGATTGGCGTGAAAATATATTGGATGCGAATGCAAGGCAAGTCTACTCGCGTCTTCCTGCCCGTGATTCCAAATCCCATTCATGAAAAATATGCCATTAGAACAAAAAGAACAAAAGCGATTTGTAGTCTGTAAAACAGATGCTTTGCCGTCTGGCGAACGATTACTTATTGAGTTAGGGGGGAAAAAAATTGGGGTGTTTAACGTAGCAGGTAAATACCACGCTCTTTTAAACTACTGTCCCCATCAAGGGGCACCGTTATGCCTGGGACCAATCACAGGCACGACGCTGCCAACAGATAAATACGAATTTATCTACGGTCATGAAGGGGCTATTTTGCGCTGTGCTTGGCATGGTTGGGAATTTGACATCCGGACAGGTGATTACTTAGTTAAACCTAACATCCGAGTTCGGACATATAAGGTGGAAATTGAGCAAAATGAAGTAGTCATTTATATTTGAGGATGTTCGGCAACTACAATGGGTAAGAGGCAGTAGTAATACCTACTACCTAAAATACTTAATGATTTCTCTTACCAGCAATTTAATCCATGAACCTAACGCTTCCAAGACAGTCCGAATTCTTAGGTCGTTTTTTCCGAATAACAGTTGCCAACGTCCTTAGCACTGTCATAGTGCCAGTAGCCCAGCTGCTGGGCGTTGCATTCTTGGGTCATCTGCCAGAAATCCAGCACTTGACTGGAGTTGCCTTAGCTGGGTCTCTGCTTGCCTGTCTCTACGAGATGTTCCTCTTTTTACGGATGGGAGTCACTGGGTTAACAGCTATGGCTCTAGGACAAGATGACCAAGAAGCTGTGCTGCTGGTGGGACTGCGTCATGGCTTCATTGCGCTGGTCGCTGGTGTGGCGATGGTCCTGTTGCAGTACCCGTTGCGACAGTTGGGATTTGCCCTACTTAGTTCTACCCCACCAGACATATTAGCTTCAGCGGGAGCTTATTTCGATGCCCAGATTTGGGGATCACCAGCTATTTTGATCAATTTTGTCCTACTAGGCTGGTTTTCAGCACGAGAAAAGAATCGCATAGTTGTGCTAATGTCTTTCTTTGGTAATGCTGCCAATGTCGTGCTCAACTATCTGTTGATTATCCGTTGGGGGTGGGAAAGTACGGGTGCTGGAGTATCGTATGCTATCAGCCAATATGTGACGCTGTTGACGGGATTATTTTTTTTGTTTCTACAAATTAAATGGCAAGAGGTACGAGCTGTAGCCAACCAGTTTTGGGACTTCTCAGCTTTTAAAGCCACCTTTGTTCTAAATATAAACATCTTTGTCAGCATGATTTTTATTCTATTAGTTATGCTCACATTCAACTACGAAAGTGCAAAGATGGGAACCATCATCTATGCTGAAAATTCCTTGCTCTTACAATTACTCGTACTGAACTCCTTTATTTTTGAGGGTCTGTCAATGGGCGTGGAAACCCTGATCGGAAACTTTAAAGGGAAAGGAGTTAAAGAACAGTTATTACCCCTACTGGGGTTGGCTTTAGGGACAGCTCTACTGATCGGACTCTCTACATCTGGAGTAAGTGTGCTATTTCCTCAAACTATATTTGGGTTATTCACCAACCACTCCGAAGTTACTGAAAATATTGATGTTTATGCACCCTGGTTATTACTTGTCTTAGGATTTAGTTCAGTTAGTTTCGTATTGGGCGGGTACTTTTTGGGTATAACAAAAACGCAAATTCTGCGTAACTCTAATTTAATCGCTGCTTTGTTCGGATTTGCACCTGCGGCGCTAGCGGCATTTACGTTACACAGTAACCATATCTTGTGGTTAGCTTTATCTTTGTTTCACGTAATGCGATTAGTGGTATTTGTGGTTCAGTTACCTGGGACGTTTAAAATTGATGTGGGCGATGGTAGTTCTGAGCTAAATCTATCTGAAGAGGATCGGAGTTTGGACGCAGCGGCTTAAGCTCGACTTTATCCATTTTCCAGTAACGCGTTCGCATAGGCGAAAACCCTTATGGAACCTAGACTTTGAGTTTTTCAATCTCGGCAAAATTAGTGATGTAGGAAAAAGTTTTTGCCACAAAGCTATAACTTTTCCCAAATAACAAGGTTTACGCTGCTTAATTGGATAAAGTCTAGGAAAATCCATCTAATCTCTAGCTGCGTTATTTCTTTTTCTCTCCTAGCTGATAATACTCCTCACTCACATCAAGGGAGCTAAAAATTTTGTTACTTGGTTATTGTTCTTACGCCTTAATTCTTTTGATTTGATAGCTATTTGTTTGACTTGGATTAGCAAAATATTTTTTGATATTAATTTGGTTACAGATTAGCAATTGGATAAAAAATAGCGATGACCAAAAGTTATATTGAGCAACTCGTCTTGAAACTTTACACCCAAAAGGTGTTGCTCTGGGTTGAAAATGGCAGTCTTCGTTATAAAGCCCCGAAAGGGGCGTTAACCCCAGCCTTGCGTGAAGAAATAGTTGCACATAAGGCAGAATTATTAGCGCTTTTAGAACAATCTAGTACAAACGCATTATCCCCTCCAATTCAGCCAATCACCCGAGAGGGGCAGTTACCCCTTTCCTTTGCTCAACAACGCCTTTGGTTCCTGAATCAGTTTGAAGGTTCCAATTCTACTTATAATATCCCCATAGCTTGGGAACTGAGCGGTTTCCTTAATCGATCTGCTTTAGCACAAAGTCTGACAGAAATTGTCCGTCGCCACGAAAGTTTACGTACAAACTTAGTTGCTGTGGAAGGTCATCCGGTACAAGTCATCCACCCACCACAAGAGGTGACAATCTCTGTTATTGACCTGCAAACATTGCCAGAAGCTGAAAAGCGATCGTCTGTACAACGTCTGGCTCTCCAAGAAGCCGAGTACAGATTTAATCTAGCAGATGGAGTCTTGTTGCGCGTCGCTTTGCTTCAGTTGGCAGAAACAGCCCATGTGTTAATGCTGACAATGCACCATATTATTTCAGATGGCTGGTCATTGGGTGTCTTAATCGAAGAGTTGTCGGTCCTGTATAATGCCTTTATTAAAGTTCAGCCTTCGCCTTTGCCACCGTTGCCAATTCAGTACGTTGACTTTGCCCACTGGCAACGTAATCAGCGCACGATGTTGGATAACCAATTAGTCTACTGGAAGAAGCAACTAACAGGCGCACCACCGTTGTTGCAATTACCAACCGACCATCCTCGTCTCCCCGTGCAAAGCTTTCGGGGGGCACAGTACAAATTTGAATTACCTTCAACATTAAATAAAGGTTTGAGGTTCCTAAGCAGGGAAACTGAAAGCACTTTGTTCATGCTTTTATATACCGCCTTTGCAATATTGTTATACCGCTATAGCGGCCAAGAAGATATTCTGGTTGGAACACCAATTGCGAATCGTCATCGCCGCGAGCTGGAGCCATTGATTGGTTTTTTCGTCAACACGCTGGTGTTGCGAGCCGATCTCTCAGACAATCCGACGTTCCGAGCGTTGCTGGCTCAAGTGCGGCAAACAACGCTAGAAGCTTACAATCACCAAGATTTGCCCTTTGAGTTACTAGTGGAAACCCTAAAGCCTGAACGTAATCTAAGTCACAGTCCACTTGTGCAGGTAGTATTTTCTTTACAAAGTACCTCAAAGTACCACTTAAATCTGCCGGAGCTAATGGTTACACCTTTGGAGGTAGCGCGTTCTGTCTCTAAATTCGAGCTGAGTTTACTTATGGAAGAAGGTGAACAAGGCATCACTGGGGAATTTGAATACGATGTGGACTTATTTGAGACGGACACAATCGAGAGAATGACGATGCATTTCCAGACCCTGCTTGCTGGAATTATAGCCAATCCAGACCACCCTATCGGCACTCTTCCTTTGTTAACTGAAGCTGAGCAGCATCAGTTGCTGGTTGAATGGAATGACACGTTAAGCCAGTATCCCGTTGACAAGTGCATTCATCAGTTGTTTGAAGAGCAGGTCGAACACACGCCTGATGCGATCGCAGTTGTTTATGAAGACCAACAACTAACATACAGCGAACTGAATGACCGAGCAAACCAGTTAGCCCATTATTTGCGGACAATCGGTGTCGAGCTGGAGGTACTGGTCGGCATTTGTGTAGACCGTTCTTTAGAGATGATTGTGGGCTTGTTGGGAATCTTGAAGGCTGGTGGTACTTATGTACCTTTAGACCCCACCTATCCCTCGGAACGTTTGGCTTTCATGTTGGCAGATGCTCGGGTTAGAGTGCTGCTAACCCAACAGCGATTGGTTGAAGGGCTGGCGGAGCATCAAGCAGTTGTGGTTTTGGATACTGACTGGAATGTCATTGCTCAACAGAGCAAGGAGAATCCTGCCAGTGGGGTGAAGCCGGAGAATTTGATTTATATGATTTATACCTCTGGCTCGACTGGCAAACCCAAAGGAGCGATGAACACTCATGCAGGGATCAAAAATCGCTTGCTCTGGATGCAAGATGCTTACCAATTTACCGCAGCAGATCGCTTTCTCCAGAAAACTCCCTTTAGCTTTGACGTATCGGTGTGGGAACTTTTCTGTCCATTGATCGCAGGCGCTCGTTTGGTAGTGGCGCGACCAGGAGGGCATCAAGATAGCAATTACCTAGTCAATTTAATCGCCCAACAACAGATCACCACCGTGCATTTTGTGCCCTCAATGCTGCAAGTGTTTCTTCAGGAGCAAGGTTTGGAGGCTTGCAGTTGCCTGCGCCAGGTGATGTGCAGTGGAGAGGCATTGCCGTTTGAACTCCAAGAACGTTTCTTTGCAAGTTTAGATGCTCAACTGCATAATCTTTACGGTCCAACCGAAGCGTCGATTGATGTTACCTTTTGGGCATGTAGGTCACAGAGCAATCAAAGAATAGTGCCGATTGGTCGTCCGATTGCCAACACACAAATCTACATTCTGGACTCTAATTTACAACCAGTCCCCATTGGTATCCCTGGGGAACTGCACATTGGTGGTGTGGGAGTTGCCCGTGGCTACCTCAACCGACCAGAGCTAACTGCCGAAAAATTCATCCCCAACCCCTTTACCAACGATCCTCATGTCCGCATGTACAAAACCGGAGACTTAGTCTGCTACCTAAGTGATGGCAACATTAAGTATTTGGGTCGGATAGACAATCAAGTCAAGATTAGGGGCTTCCGCATTGAATTGGGGGAAATTGAGAATCTCTTGAGTCAACACACTGCTATTCGCGAAGTCGTTGTTGTTGTGCGTGAAGAAGTTACCGGACCGCAGATAGTAGCTTATTTTGTAGCTTCACCAATTAGCAGTCACGACCTGCGAGTCTACTTGACCGAGAAGTTGCCCGATTATATGATTCCTAGTGCTTTTGTAAAGTTAGATAGTTTGCCCTTGAACCCGAATGGAAAGGTAGATCAACGCGCTTTGCCTAAGCCAACCGTGCGTTCGCAGTTGGAAGCAACTTACATGATGCCCCAAACCGACATAGAGCGTCAAATCACCGCAGTTTGGCAAGACGTGCTGAAGGTCGAGCACATAGGCATTCACGATAATTTCTTTGAGTTGGGAGGGCATTCCTTGCTGATCGTCCAAGTTCACAACAGCTTGCAAGAAATATTTAAGCAAAAGCTGGCGGTAACCGAGCTTTTTAAGTACTCAACTGTATACAGTTTGGCGAAACACTTAAGCGAGCTAAAAAACGAAGCACAAGAGTCACAGCCTGCCTTGATTCCACAGGACAGAGTTGAACGTCGTAAGGCAACTCAAGCAAACGTAAGCCAACGTAAACAACTTAGACAAAAGTCCCGGAATGATTTGTGACATTTTGTCACTATTACCATATCAACTACGTCTAATTCATTATGCAGACTATAGAAGAACAAATGTGATGAACGACTCAAATATTGCCATTATTGGAATGTCTTGCCGCTTCCCTGGAGCTAATTCTATTAAGATATTTTGGGAAAATTTGCGCTCTGGAGTCGAATCCATTTCCTACTTCTCGGATGAAGAAATACTCGCGGAAAACGTTGACCCAGCTTTGCTTAGTAATCCTAATTACGTTAAGTCTAGCATGATTGTGTCAGACATAGACTTGTTTGATGCTGCTTTCTTTGGCTTTACTCCCCGCGAAGCTGAAACTACAGATCCGCAGCACCGCCTATTTCTTGAGTGTGCCCAGGAGGCACTGGAAATGGCAGGTTACGATCCTAATGCCTATAAAGGAGCAATTGGGGTTTATGCAGGGGCTAATACGAGTCATTACCTACTTCATAATCTTTACCCAAACGACAATTTAAGGGAGTCAATCGGGGACTATCAACTGAATTTGTTCAATGATAGAGAAAATCTGCCCACCAAGACTGCTTACAAACTGAATCTAAAAGGACCGGCGCTAAATGTGCAGACGGCCTGTTCTACCTCCTTAGTCGCGATCCACTTGGCTTGCCAAAGCCTGTTGAACGGGGAGTGCGATATGGCTTTGGCTGGTGGGGTTTCTATCTTCATCCCCCAAAAAATTGGTTATCTGTATCAGGAGGGCATGATCCTTTCTCCTGACGGTCACTGCCATGCTTTTGATGCTAAGGCAAAAGGAACGGTTAGCGGCGATGGGGTGGGTATTGTTGTGCTGAAAACACTGGAAGATGCGTTAGCAGATGGCGATACGATCCACGCGATTATTAAAGGTTCCGCCGTCAATAATGATGGCTCTGCGAAGGTGGGCTATACTGCTCCCGGCGAGGAGGGTCAAACCAAGGCAGTTCGAGAAGCCCACGTGATCGCTGGTGTTGAACCTGAGACAGTTACCTATGTTGAAACCCATGGTACTGGAACAGTGCTGGGAGATCCGATTGAAATTGCCGCGCTCACTCGAGGCTTTCAAACCCAAGCGAGAGGCTTTTGTGCTATCGGCTCTGTGAAAACGAATATCGGTCATACTGGTCCGGTGGCTGGTGTTGCTGGTCTGATCAAAACTGTTTTAGCTCTCAAACACAAGCAGATTCCACCCAGTTTGCATTTTGAAGTACCCAATCCGCAAATTGATTTCGCCAATAGTCCCTTCTATGTCAATACTCAGTTGTCAGAATGGAAACGCAATGGTACACCCCGGAGAGCCGGTGTCAGTTCCTTTGGGATTGGGGGGACTAATGCCCACGTAATTCTTGAGGAAGCTCCTGCAATCACACCTTCTAGCCAATCTAGGTCTTGGCAATTACTGCTACTTTCTGCCAAAACGCCATCGGCACTAGATGTTGCTACATCTAACCTAGCAAAATACCTTCAACAAAATCCTAACATCAATCTAGCTGATGTGGCATATACGCTCCAAATGGGTCGTCAAGCTTTCAGTCACCGACGGATGGTTCTTGTCAAGGATATTGAAGAAGCAACAAACGCTCTAAGTAGCCTAGATAGTCAGCATCTTGCCACTAATTACCAGGAGTCTAAAGAACGACCCATCGTCTTTATGTTTCCCGGACAGGGTGCGCAATATGTCAACATGGCGAAGGATCTCTATGAGGGTGAGTTGACCTTTCGCGAACAGGTAGATACCTGTGCTGAAATCTTGAAACCTTATCTGGGTCTAGATTTACGCAAATTGCTTTACCCAAACCCAGAGCAAAACAATGAAGCGACGCAGCGACTGGAACAAACGGCGATAACGCAACCCGCACTTTTTGTGATTGAGTACGCCTTTGCCAAATTGTTGCTGGAGTGGGGGGTGCAACCTCAGGCAATGGTCGGTCACAGTATTGGGGAATATGTGGCGGCTTGCTTGGCAGGCGTTTTCTCTTTGGAAGATGCTTTGCTTTTAGTCGCAACACGAGGACAATTAATACAGCAACTGCCTAGTGGGGCGATGCTGGCGGTTCTTCTTCCCCCGAATAAGGTGGAATTTCTTCTAGGTGAGGATTTATCTTTAGCAACAGTTAACACTTTTTCACGTTGCGTGGTGTCGGGGACTAAAGCGGCAGTGGCGGCATTACAACAGCGGTTGGAGGAACAAGGGGTGGAATGTCGCCTTTTGAAGGTTTCCCATGCGTTCCATTCAGGAATGATGGAACCTATTTTGGCAGCCTTTACAGAGCAAGTCAGAAAAGTTAACCTACAGCCGCCCAAAATTCCCTACCTCTCTAATGTGACAGGCACTTGGATTACAGCGGCAGAAGCAACAGATCCTGCTTACTGGGCTAAACATCTACGCCAAACTGTTCGCTTTGCTGATGGAATGCAGTTGCTACTGCAAGAACCCGCTCAACTCCTTCTGGAAGTAGGTCCTGGTCGCACCCTGGCATCATTGGCAAGACAAAACCCCGCCTATAACCGCCAGACAATTCTCACGTTATTACGTCATCCACAGGAAAAACAATCTGATGTCGTCTTTTTGCTCGAAACAGTAGGCAGACTTTGGTTGGCTGGTGGAACTGTTGATTGGTCTAAGTTCTATACCCATGAACGTCGCCAACGACTGCCGTTGCCCACTTACCCATTTGAACGACAACGTTACTGGATCGCCCCACCAAACAAAACGATTAGCCCAGTAAGTTCTGGAAAACTATTGAAAAAGCCAGATATTGCGGACTGGTTCTATGTTCCTCTTTGGAAGCAAAGCATCTCGTCGTCGCTATTTTCTGGGATAAATCTACCCCCCCAATGTTGGTTGCTGTTTGTAGACCAATCTGGCTTAGGCGACCAACTGGCTAAACGACTGGAACAAGCGGGTCAAGATGTAGTAACAGTGAGAATAGGGACGCACTTTACCCAACTTAATGAACGCGACTATGCCCTTAATCCTCAGCATCCGCAGGATTACAATGCTTTGCTGAATCAACTATCTGTTCAAGCCAAAAGCCCACAGGTCATCTGTCATTTGTGGAGTGTCACTGAAACAGAAGAAACAGGACTCACAGTAGATCAAATTCAACAGTATGGCTTTTACAGTCTGCTCTATCTAGCACAGGCGCTTGGTGATCATTCCGCACATTTCAGTGACCCAATACAACTAACAGTTGTTTCAAATCAGCTGCAAAAAGTGACGGGAGAAGAGCAATTATGCCCAGAAAAGGCTACCTTACTTGGACTTGTTAAGGTCATTCCCCAAGAATATCCCAACCTAAGTTGTCGTAGCGTTGATGTAGTTGTGCCCCAGTTAGCAAGCGGACGCGATCAACTCCTACAGCAGTTGCAATTGGAGTTTAATACCAAATCAGATGAGCAAGTGTTGGCATATCGTGGTTCTTATCGCTGGGTGCAAACCTTTGAGCCAGTCCGATTGGAAAAATCTGTTGAAGGAAAACCACGATTGCGGTTGCGGGGAGTTTATTTAATCACAGGTGGGTTGGGAGGCATCGGTCTTGTACTTGCAGAATACCTGGCAAAGACTGTACAAGCAAGATTGATATTGATAGGGCGAAAGGCTTTCCCTGAGAGAGACGAGTGGGAACAATGGCTAGCAACTCACGATACTCAGGATAAAATAAGCGGCAAAATAATGAAGTTGCAGACACTTGAGGCTTTGGGTGCTGAGGTCATGGTGAAAAGTGCAGATGTTGCCAACATCGAACAAATGCAGGCAGCGATCGCTCAGGCATCAAAGCGATTTGGAGAGATTCACGGTGTCATCCACGCAGCAGGGATTGCAGGTGGAGGCATAATTCAACTCAAAACACCAGAAACAGCAGCCAGTGTACTTGACCCCAAGGTGAAAGGAACACGAGTGCTAGATGTCATCTTCAAAAATGCCAAGCTAGATTTCTTTGTACTTTGCTCATCACTGACTTCAATCCTAAGTGAAATAGGTCAGGTAGACTATTGTGCAGCAAATTCCTTTCTCGATGCCTTCGCTCATCATAGTACATCTAGAGATAACATCACTACATCAATTAACTGGTGTACTTGGCAAGAGGTAGGCATGGCAGTGAACACAGCCGTACCGCTTTCTCTCAAAGAATTGCGAGAAGAAAGCCTGAGTACAGGAATTTTACCTCAAGAAGGCACCGATGCGTTTAGCAGAATTTTATCTAATCCCCTGGCTCAATTTGCTGTCTCAACACAAGATTTACAAGCTATCATTGCGGAGAATGATAACCTCGCAGAAATAACCGCTCCTCTAGAAGATTCAAACCAAAATCATCTGTCCGAATCAAAACATCCAAGACCGAATTTGCCGAATGCTTATGTTGCTCCCTCCAAGGAAACTGAGCAAACAATTGCTCTCATCTGGCAACAATCTTTGGGGATTGAGCAGATTGGTATTCATGACAATTTCTTCAATTTGGGAGGTGACTCGCTATTGGTTACGCAAGTCATCTTTCGGATACAGCAACATCTTAGTGTAGCAATTCCTGCACGAAGTTTGTTTGAAAATCCCACCATAGCCAGTCTTGCTGAATACATTGAGGCAAGCATTACAACACACAAGCAGGATATAGGGAACAATGAACAGGCGATCGCCAACGACTTTACATCCCAAGGGGAATCCTCACAAAACGGTCAATCTCTCTTGGGAACGAAAACAAGTGAGGAAACGTGGTATCCTCTGTCGTATACACAACAACAATTTATTCTCCCTGAAACGGCTACGGAGAAAGCCCTTGTCCATGATGGGAGACTATTTTCTATTCGTTCTCAAGTCAATATTCCTGCTTTGCGGCGTGCCTGCCAAGCACTAATTAATCGCCATGATGGCTTACGCATCAGACTCGCCCTACACAATGGAGTACTGATGCAACAAGTACTTCCTGAACAAGAAATTCCTTTCGAGGTGATTGATGCTAGCGACTGGTCTGTGGAACAACTTACCCAGCAAGTTGAAGATATCTGGCGGCGTCGGTTTGACCTTAGGCGATCGCCACCAATACGAATACACTTATTAACCCGTGCTCCTGAAGAGTACATTTTAGTATTAGTCATTCACCACATCGTAACTGATGCTTGGTCTAATCAAATCATACAAGAAGAATTGCCAATACTGTATCAGGCTGAAGTCACTGGTGTTGAGGCATCTCTACCTATAATTCCTTGGTCATTTACACATTATCTGCGTTGGCAGACAGAAATGTTGTCAGGTGCAGAGGGCGAGCAACTTTGGAAATACTGGCAGGAGCAATTGTCAGGTACAATACCGATCCTCAATTTACCAACCGATCGTCCTCGTCCCCCTGTAATGAGTCATCGTGGGGCTGGGTATGAAATTTCTTTGAGCCGCGACCTCATACAACAACTCAAAAATCTGGTTCAGATGAATGAAGCTACCCTTTATGTATTGATTCAAGCGGCTTTTCAACTTTTGCTTCATAGCATTTCCGGTCAGCAGGATATTTTAGTGGGGACAGTGACAAACAACCGGGTGCGTTCAGAACTGGATAGGATAGTCGGTGGACTGGTGCATGTGGCTATATTGCGATCGCTACTATCTGGCAATCCCACTTTTATCCAATATCTCAGTCAAGTCCGGGAGAATGTATTGAATGTCCTAGCCCATCAAGGTTATCCTTTAAAATTGTTAGCCGAGCGATTGCAGGTTCAGAAAGACCCTAGCCGTCCGCCGATTGTTCAGGTGACATTAAACTACATTCAAGTAACAAAGGTTAAAGAGCGTACTGGGCAGAATGGAACAGACTCTACCTCGGCGGCTGGTTTCGATCAGTTAAAGCTGGAACAATGTGAAATTCCCTTGCCTCAATTTGGCAATTGGGAAGATTATTTTGGGCTGGGGATTATTGAAGATAAAGACAGCTTGTCTGGCATCATTAAATACAACACGGATGTGTTTGAAGAAACGACGATCGCTCGAATAGTAAAGTCGTTCCAAAAGCTACTCTGGGACATTCTGGCAAATCCAGAACAACCCATTTTGGAGTTATTGGAAGGCATCTCTCCCCATTGGAGGTAAATGCATTTCAATTTACGGTGGTTGGGGATGGTTCGCTCAGTGTGGTCTACGTATTGATGTCAAAGGCAGTTGCCCCATATTAGGAAATATTTTCTGCTAAGAATTGGCGCAAATGTCTCCAAGCATCCTCTGCGGCTTGTTGATGATAGTTGGGGTCAGTATCATTGAAAAATGCATGGTCAGCATCTGGATAAGTATAAAAAATAGCAGTTTTTCCTGCATCATCAAGGTTTTTCTTTAATTCTCTGACAGCTTCCATTGTCACATACGGATCTTTCTCGCCAAAGAATCCTAATACGGGAGCTTTAATATTCTCAATTGGAGGATTAACATTAGGATGAATGCCGTAAAAATCTACACAAGCTGAAACCATGTCGGGATCGGCTGCTGCTGCATAAAGCGAAAGCTGACCTCCCAGACAAAATCCTACTGTTCCAACTTTTTTACTAGTACAGGCTTGGTTGGCAAGAAGAGCCTTTATAGCTCCTTGAAGTATCTGTTCTGATTCATCAATGCCTAAAGCCATCATTAATCGGTCTGCCTGATCGGGAGAATCGGTTTGCTCCCCTTTATACATATCTGGAGCGAGGGCAGTAAATCCAAATGCAGCTAAGCGATCGCATACCTGTTTAATGTGGTCTACTAATCCCCACCATTCCTGTAGAACGATCGCACCAGGACCTTTACCTTTTTCTGGTATTGATAAATATCCCGAAAATACTTGTCCATTACTAGTGTTAAATTCAATCATTCTACCTTTCATAATTCTGATTTGACTCCAAATAACTAAATAAAAAAACTAAGAACTAAACGAAAATAGCATATATTAGAAATTTGAACAAGCAAAAATTAAGAATGGTAACTGAAGCTTTTTCTCATTGGGGGCGATTCCATTAAGTCTTGTCCAAGCAACTTTAAAGTTATATAAGAATCCGGTTTGAGTGTTGCTAAATATATGTAATCTAATTAATAGCCCAGGTTAAAATAAATGTAAAATGAGAATTATTTAACAGTCGAGGGCAAACGCTTCCATATAGTTAGAACACGGGAAACTCACCATGACAGGTACTTCTTTACAACCAATTTCTCACACAGCAGATTTAGGATTTCCAGGCGACTATTACTGGGAACCGCAGGTGTTTGCTAAAGAGATGAAAACCATCTGGCGCAACAATTGGCATTTTGTGGGTCGGGAGGAAGACCTACCAAACCCAGGTGATTACCTAGCCTGCACCATTGGGGAAGACCCTATATTTGTGATTCGTCAAGCTGATGGGACGCTGCAAGCCCTGCACAACGTCTGTCCCCACCGGGGAATGCGTCTTTTGAATGGACAAGGCAATTGTAGAATAATTCGTTGTCCTTATCACGGCTGGACGTTTGATGGGAAGGGACAACTTTTGGAAGTTACATATCCACAACTGTTTGCAGGACTGGACAAATCTGCAATCCAGTTGCTGGAAGCACGTGTAGATACTTGGGGTGGCTTCATCTTCGTCTGTCCCGAACAGGAAGGTGAGTTATTTAGAGATTTCTTAGCAGGTGTTCCAGATTACCTCAAGCAATCTAACCTTTGTTGGGAAGAACTCCGAGAAGTGGCTCGCTGGTCTTATAACGAGTCAGTTAACTGGAAGCTTCTAATCGAAAACTACTTGGATTTATACCATGTCCCCTGGCTACATAGCCAGTCACTAGTTAAGGAGGGAATGGATATTCAAAATCACTTCAACGCCACTCTCACAGGTCGTCATTGTAATTTTAAGTTTAGCTCGAAAGACCAACCTGCAGAAAAAAACCGCTACGAGTCTTATGTTTTTCCCAATCTGTCAATGAGTGCCTCAAGTAATTCGGCAGAGGTCTGGCGTTTTCAACCCCTCACTCCTGAACGAACTGTACTTGAAATTGTTTTGTACCAAACTCCAGAACAGCAAGAATATTCTTCCTCTAATTTTATAGAGACTCACCGATCTAACTATGATCAATTCATGGAGGAAGACTTTGTTATTTGCCGTTTGATACAGAAAACAGTAAAATCTTTAGCTTACAAAGTTAATCAGCCAGACAACAAATGGGGACATGCTATCGCAAAATGCCAACAGGCGATCGCTGACTTTCACAAAAATTGGTTGGAGGCGACCAAGGACTAATAATGTACCAATTACAAAATTAAGTTCCATATATAACGATGAAGTTTTTTGCTTGTATTGCTGCTATTTGGCGTTTTTGGGCGATCTTAATCCTTGCAGGACTGACAGCTATTTATTTTTCAGCATGCAGCCCTGTTAGGTTAAAAAACCAAGCGAATCAATCTCAACTTGTTCTATTAATGCTAGTAGATCCAATCACTTTTAATGCTGCCTTAGCTGAAGAATCTCGGAATACTATTTTTGATCTGATTTATGAAGGATTAATTACCGAAAATCCTGTCACAGGAAAAAAAGAACCAGCCCTAGCAAAATCTTGGAATTTTTCTGAAGATAACCTCAAGATTGTGTTTACTTTACGCCCTGGACTAAAATGGTCAGATGGTCATCCTTTAACGGTTGATGATGTTATTTTTAGTTATAATCATGTCTATTTAAATGAAGAAATTCCTTCTCTGGCTAGAGATAGTCTCAGAATTGGTCAGAGTCGAGCTTTTCCAAAGGTGCGTAAATTAGATGATTTGCAGGTTGAATTTATCATTACAGAAGCCTTTGCTCCGTTTTTAGACAGTGTTGAATTGCCAATTTTACCCAAACATATTTTACAAAAAACTGTTGAAAATAGAGGGAAAGATGGAAAACCTATTTTCCTTTCGACTTGGGGAGTGGATACGCCCCCAGAACAGATTATTGTCAATGGTCCCTACAAAATAAAAAGTTATAGCACCAGCGAGCGCCTTATTTTTTCCAATAATCCCTATTATTGGAAAAAAGACGAACATGGCAATCAGTTACCTTATATTAAACGGGTCATCTGGGCAATTGTAGAATCAACTGATACGTCTTTAATTCAGTTTCGATCTGGGAGTTTAGATTCTATTGAGGTGGCTCCTCAATATTTTTCTCTCCTAAAACAGGAAGAGAAGCGGGGGAATTTTACGATTTATAATGGGGGAACTGCCTATGACACAAATTATATTTCTTTCAATCTAAATAAGGGTAAGAGAGAGGGGAAACCGTTAGTTGATCCAATTAAATCTCGTTGGTTTAACAATGTAAATTTTAGGCGAGCAGTTGCTTATGCTATCGATAGGCAAAGGATAATTAACAACATTTTTCAGGGACTGGGAAATCCCCAAGATTCAGATATTTTTGCTCAATCTCCTTTTTATTATAAAAACATCAAAAGATATGATTATAATCCTCAAAAAGCCAAGAATTTATTGCTAAGTGAAGGGTTTAAATACAGTGAAAAGCAGGAACTTTTAGATCAAGAAGGAAATCGAGTTCGTTTTAATTTAATCACTAACGCTGGCATTCGAACTCGGGAATCAATGGGAGTGCAAATTCAAGAAGATTTAGGGAAGATTGGCATCCAAGTTGATTACTCTCCTATAGGGTTTCACACGCTAATAGATAAACTCGATAATACTTTGGATTGGGAATGTTATCTCCTCGGTTTTTCGGCAGGGAATGAACCGAATAATCGCGCTAATATTTGGCTTTATAATGGGACAGTACATACATTTAATCAAAAAGCACAACCAGGAAATAAACCGATAGAAGGGCGAGAAGTAGCAGAGTGGGAAAATCAAATTGAGGAATTATACATTCAAGGTGCGATAGAATTAGATTTTGAGAAACGGAAAGCTATGTATGTAGAAGCTCAACGTTTAATTCATGATTATGTTCCTTTTATTTATTTAGTCACTCCCTATTCTATGGCTGCTGTCCGCAATGATATTAAAGGTATACAATATTCTGCTCTCAGCGGTGCTTTTTGGAATCTCGAAAAATTAAAAATATCTAAATAATAAAATAGATAATTGTTCAGGGGGTGGAATTGGCATCAAACCAAGCTTTGCTAATGCTTCGCCTTCGGCAATGTTTTTTCTTAATACCAGCCTCGTCACTCCTCATATAATCCAAACTTACAATAGACCTACTGAAAAGCCTTGATTATGACCAGACAAACAAACAACATAAATTCAACTGAAAACCAACTCAACTATTGGCGACAACAGCTTGCAGGCTCCCCATCTCTATTGGAATTGCCTAGTGACCGACCCCGACCGGCAACGCTCAGTTTCAACCGCGCGCACTATACCTTCATCTTGCCGCAATTACTTAACGAGTCGCTAAGAAAATTTAAGACGGGGTCAGAATCTAACTTGTACACGGCCTTGCTGTCTACCTTTGCGACCTTACTATTTCGCTACTGCGGTCAGAGTGACATCCTTATTGGTTCACCGATTGCCCACCGCAATGATGAGGAAGTTGAAGTGCAAACTGGCCTTGTCAATACATTGGTACTACGCCTGAACTTGTCGGACAATCCCACATTTGAAGAACTACTCAGCCAAGTCAAACAGGTAACCCTAAAAGCGCAAGAGCATCAAGACATACCTTTTGAGCAATTGGTAGAGATTTTGCAACCCGAGCAAACATTGAGTCATCATCCACTGTTCCAAGTCATGTTTGTTTGGCAAAATACTTCCCATGAGCCATTCGCTTTATCTGGCGAGAACGTCACCCCCTTTGAACAAAATTATGGGGTAGAGCAGTTGGATTTGATATTAGAAATGTGCGATCGCGGATCGGAAATTGTAGGTAACTGGAATTACAACACCGATTTGTTTGCTGAGGCAACCATTCAAAGGATGACGGACCACTTTCAAACATTACTTGAAGGAGTGCTAGCTAATTCTTTGGAGCCAATTGAAACTTTACCCTTGCTGACCGAGGGCGAACGACATCAATTGTTGGTCGCGTGGAATGAAACCAAAGTAGAACACCCATTAGAAAAATTTGCTCACAACCTGTTTGAGGAACAGGTTGCCCAGTATCCCAACACCGTCGCAGTGGTCTTTGGGGAAGCGCAACAGACTTATCACGAATTAAACCAGCAAGTTAATAAATTAGCCCATTATCTGATAAAATTAGGGGTAAAACCCGAAGTGTTGGTTGGTGTCTTTCTTGAGCGTTCCTTGGAAGCAGTTGTAGCCATGCTAGCAGTCTTTAAAGCAGGAGCTACGTATTTGCCGTTAGATCCAACGTATCCTGAAGAACGTTTAGCTTCTATACTAGAAGATGCTCAAGCACCAATAATCTTGACACACCAAAAATGGCTAGCTAATCTACCGCCTCACCAAACAAAGGTAATTTGTTTAGATATCCAGAAGAAGATTATCTCAGAAAAAAGTGGGGAAAACCCATCTAGTGACGTAACGAGTAATCATTTAGCTTATGTGATTTACACATCTGGTTCAACGGGAAAGCCTAAAGGTGTTTTAATCGAACATCGTGGCTTGACCAATGTGATCCTATCGGAGAATTCAAGATTTGGCATCAATCCTAACGCTCGGCTGACCCACTCTTCTTCTTTGTGCTTCGACGCTTCCATAGCAGAAATTATGGGTCCTCTATGTGCTGGAGCCAGACTCTATGTGTTAACCCCAGAACAATCAATGCCAGGTTCGGCTTTGCTGCAATTGCTCAAAACGCAAGCCATTACTCATCTTTGCCTGACCCCATCCGTTTTAGCCATCCTGTCCGGGATCAAAGATGAGTTTCCTGCCTTGAAAGTTGTCCTTACTTTTGGTGAGGCTTGCTCGCCTGATTTTGTTGCCAAATGGTCACAAGGGCGTCGTTTCTATAACGTCTACGGACCAACTGAGTTTACCATCTCCGCGACGATAGGCGAATGTACCGACCCAACGTCTCCACCACCCATTGGGCGACCCCATGACAATACGCAAGCCTACCTGTTAGACCACCACTTACAACCTGTCCCAATCGGTATACCAGGTGAACTATATCTTGGTGGCGTGCAACTAGCTAGGGGTTACTTTAATCAACCCGCATTGACCGAACAGAAGTTTATTCCCAACCCCTTCGCCGCCGCAGAAAACCCAGAACATCTCTACAAAACGGGTGATTTAGCTTACTACCGTCCTGATGGCAACCTGGTGTTTGTGGGTCGGGTTGATGATATGGTCAAGGTTCGTGGTCTGCGCGTTGAACTGGGTGAAATCGAAACCGTATTGAATAAACATCCAGCAGTACAACAGGCGGTTGTTGTCGCACACAAAGATACTTCCAATAGAAACCAGCATCTCGTGGCATATGTTGTACCTCTAACCTCGATGCCCACTGATACGAACACCAACGTAGAAGAGTGTGTGGCAGAACTCAGCTTAACCTCTGGGGAACTGAGCCCAGGGCAAACAATGAATTGCCAGCGTTTATGGTTCCAGCAACCTTTGTGTTCTTATCGAAGTTCCCCTTAACGCCTAGCGGCAAAGTAGACCGACGTGCGCTACCAATGCCCGATTTGGATCGTTTAGATACACGAGAGTTGGTTGCCCCGCGCACAGAAACAGAACAGACCATAGCTGCTATCTGGCGAGAGATACTGCAACTGGAACAAGTGGGTATTTATGAGAATTTCTTCGAGTTAGGGGGACATTCGCTCTTGGCGACACAGGTGGCTTTACGGATGCAAAAAGCCTTCCAGGTAGATATTTCTGTACGAACTCTTTTTGAACAACACACCATTGCAGCATTAGCAAACATCGTCGATACCACAACCTTCAAAGGTATTCAATCTGAGCATCCAATTGTTCGCGTTTCTCGGGAGCGAGAGATATTTCCTTCCTTTGCCCAAGAGCGACTGTGGTTTTTGAACCAACTGGAAGGTGCCAATGCTACCTACAACATCTTTGATGCCTGGTTTCTTGAAGGACCACTAAATATTACTGCGTTAGAGCAAAGTCTGACTGAAATTGTACGTCGTCATGAAAGTTTGCGAACTACCTTTGCTGCTGTCAAAGGACAACCTACCCAAATTATCCACTCAACAAGCACTGTAAAGCTGGAAATGGTAGAATTGTTAACTTTACCAGAAGTCGAGAAACAAGCGCAAGTGCAACGGTGGGTTGCCCAAGAGTCCCAATATCCTTTTGACTTAGAACATGATTCTTTGCTGAGAGTAACCTTACTGCGAACCGCACCAGAAGAACATTATTTGTTGTTAACCATACATCATATTGTCTCGGATGGTTGGTCGATGGGCATCTTTATGAAAGAGCTATCGGCGCTGTATAAAGCCTTTATCAAAGGTGAGCCAGTTCCCTTAACTGCATTGTCGCTTCAATATGCCGACTTCGCTCATTGGCAAAAAGGATGGCTTCAAGGTGAGGTTTTTTCTCACCAACTCAACTACTGGAAAGCGCAGTTGGCGGATGCACCACCCCTGTTGGAACTACCTACCGACCACCCACGTCCGGCAGTACAAAGTTTTCAAGGTGCATCTCACAGCTTTACGTTACCTAAAGGACTTTCAGAACAACTAAAAGCATTCAGTTCCCAATCACGGACAACACTTTTTATGGTTCTACAGGCGGCTTTTGCAATTCTGTTGCATCGCTACAGCGCTCAAGAAAAGATTCTCGTCGGCACACCCAGTGCCAACCGTAACCACCTGGGGATAGAACCATTGATTGGATTCTTTGTCAATATGCTGGTGTTACGATTCAACCTGTCGGGCAACCCTACGTTTAACGAGTTTCTTTTCCAGGTACGTCAGGTTGCTCTAGAGGCATACAGTCAGCAGGATTTACCGTTTGAACAACTGGTAGATGTTTTGCAGCCGAAGCGATCGCTAAGTCATAGTCCCCTATTCCAAGTGGCGTTTGGCTGGCAAGATAGTCAGTTTGATTCACCGAATTTATTCGGTTTGACTGTCACTCGCCTGGAAGTGGAGAAGGTCACGGCAAAGTTTGACTTGACCCTACTGATGGAAGAACATGAGCAGGGCTTAAAAGGGGAATGGGAATATAGCACCGATCTGTTTGAACCGGACACCATTCAAAGAATGAATGGGCATTTCCAAACTTTATTGGAGGGAATTGTAGCCAATCCACAGCAGCGAGTTTCTTCTTTGCCACTGCTGACAGAAGCAGAGCGACACCAGCTACTGTTTGAGTGGAATAACACCCAAACAAAGTATCCTCAGGATAAATGTATCCATGAGTTATTTGAGAAACAGGTGGAACTTCGACCCAATGCTGTAGCGGTGATATTTGAAGAGGAACAGCTAACCTACCAAGAATTGAACGTAAGAGCAAATCAGCTAGCACACCACCTGCAAACACTGGGCGTTGGGCCCGAAGTGCTGGTGGGCATCTGCGTGGAGCGATCGCTCTCGATGGTGGTGGGACTGCTTGGTATCCTCAAAGCAGGTGGCGCTTACGTTCCGCTAGACCCAGCATATCCATTAGAGCGCTTAGCTTTGATGCTGGAAGACTCTGCCGTACCAGTGCTGCTTACCCAGACACATTTGGTCGAGAAACTTCCCCGACACCAAGCGCGTGTTATCTGCCTAGATTCTGGCTGGGAAGAAATTGCTTTACAGAGCGAGTCAAACTCCACAAGCGAAGTGAAACTCAGCAATCTAGCATACATCATCTACACATCCGGGTCAACGGGGAAGCCTAAGGGGGTGACTGTTCCTCACCGAGCAGTAAACCGCTTGGTACTCAATACAAATTACATCAATTTACAACCAAAAGACGTAGTTGCTTTTGCATCAAACTTTTCGTTTGATGCTGTCACTTTTGAGATTTGGGGAACACTACTTAACGGGGCGAGGCTTGTCGAGGTTTGTAAGGATATGATTCTTTCACCTGAGAATTTTGCAGACTTCATTCACTCCCAAGAAATCAGCGTGTTGTTTTTGACAACAGCCTTATTTAATCAAATTGCGAGTGTTGTCCCGTCCGCTTTCCGTAAGGTGCTGCACCTTCTGTTTGGAGGAGAGGCGGTCGATACTAGGTGGGTCAAAGAAGTGCTAAAGAATGGGTCACCGCAACGGCTACTTCATGTTTATGGGCCTACCGAAAGTACAACGTTTACTAGTTGGTACTTGGTGCAAGATGTTGCAGAAGGGGCTACAACCATTCCCATAGGTCATCCCATCTCCAATACGCGCTGTTTTCTGTTAGATGCTCACAAGCAGCCTGTACCCATCGGTGTTCCCGGAGAGCTATACATTGGTGGTGATGGTCTGGCACGAGGTTACCTCAACCGTCCCGATTTAAGCCTAGAGAAATTTGTCCCTAATCCTTTCAGCGAAGAACCAGGTTCCCGCTTATACAAAACTGGTGATTTAGCCCGTTACCTACCGGATGGCAACATCGAGTTTCTTAGTCGCGTTGACAACCAAGTTAAGTTGCGGGGCTTCCGCATCGAACTAGGCGAAATTGAAGCGGTGCTGTCACAACACCCACAGGTACTCCAAGCAGTAGTTATTATGCGAGAAGACAAAGCAGCCAACAAGTACCTAGCGGCATATTTAGTTCCTAAATTAGAGGTAGCAGCACCCCCTAAGTCAAGTGAATTGCGTTCCTTCCTCAAAGCCAAGCTAGCAGATTACATGGTTCCAGGAACCTTCGTCTTTTTGGAAGCAATGCCCCTAACTCCTAACGGTAAGGTTGATCGCTCCGCTTTGCCAGCCCCAGATAGTGCCAATTTTACCGTCTCGACTCTCTTCGTGCCCCCCCAGTCTCCACTGGAAGAAGACCTAGTCAATATCTGGCGCGAAGTTCTGGGCATTGAGCAAATCGGCACTCACGATGACTTCTTTACCTTGGGAGGACACTCCTTGTTAGCCACCCAAATCATTTCGCGGGTACGCGAACTCTTCCAGGTAGCGTTACCCTTGCGAAGTCTGTTTGAGAACCCGACCGTCGCAGGTCTAGCCCAAAGGCTTGACACTTTGCAAAAAGCAAAAGATGTTTTTGTCACCAGTGAGGTGGTATCTTTGTTCCCGAATGTGGAAGATGATGAGGAAGGAGAATTGTAGATAGATCCCACATTCCGCACCCAAGGATGTCACAATCGGTAATTACGGAAATAATGAAATATAAAAGTATAATTTATAACATAATTACTCAAAAAAGACGATGTTGAGCCATGAAGATTTTATTATGACATCAAAACCTATTGTCAATAAGGATCAATAACTGGAGTTTAGACTAAGCAGCAAGAAATGACCCAGCAGTGCTGAGTTAATAAAAGACTTGTTAAAAGCATGAAGGATCTTTGATATTAAACCGCGATCGATGGTTCTTTACGGGGTGGCGTTGCTCTTTTTTTAACTGTTTGATAGCGGTTTTTACGGTTACGGGGTAATCCTTGTTTCCAGCCGGGAGACAATCCTTTGTGGTTTGGGTAACTGGGCAGGAGTACCAATCGCTGCTAAAACTCCTCCCATAGCTTGAGCGACTCGTCCAGGGGTCAATTTATCAAGGGATTTCTGCCAAGGTAAAGGATTATCAGTCACAATATCACGCGCTAACCATAATTCCCAAGTCATGAGAGGCATCAAGTCACTCCATCGCTCACATTGCTTAGGAGTACCTAGCTTCGGAATAGTCCAATGTAGGCGTTGCTTTAAAAAGCGGTACCAATGGTCAATTGTAAAGCGGCGCAAGTAAAGTCGCCAAACTGACTTCTTCGGTGGCATTTCTTCACCCACCCAAGCTAGCCACAAAGGTTTAGACACTCTCAAGTTACCTTGAACATCAAGACGTTCAACCCTCATGAGGTGCCTTGCACACAGTCCTAGTGGGACTTATTGATATTATAAGTTACATGATAAATCACCGTTCTTTCCCACAAGACTTCCAGATAAATTGAGCAAATATAAGCATTTAGGCAAAGCTGGCAGCCCTGCTCATATTGATGCTGTTATGCAAGTGGCTAAGAGAACTCAAATTCAGCATCTACAGTCATGTATCGATTCTCTTCGACAAAGTTGGGCAGATTTGTACGAAGGTCTTCTAGAAAAAAAGTAAGTTCTGGGAAATCCACGCTATTCTCGTGTTCAATACGCGAACATAATTTCTCGATTTTTATCCTCTATTTTCCTTAACCGAGCAGTATTGGATCCACAACATTGGTGACAAGTTAAGGCTGTAAGTCTTTTGTCAAGAGGCTTTGAGAGAATTGTTGAAAAAAAACTGGTCAGTCCCACGTTGAAGATCGCGAAAAGGTGCGACAATTAACTTAATATTTGGTTTTCGCTTCTGTTTGATAATA
>NZ_JAOWRF010000037.1 GCF_025753815.1 Plectonema radiosum NIES-515
GGGGAAGGAGGGAGAGAGGGGAGGGGGTGTAAACTGGGAAAAGGAGGGACAAGGGGCAATACCGTTGGTGTTAACGTATGTAGAGACGTTCCGGTGGAACGTCTCTACAAGGGTTTTGGGTTCACAAATATTCTTAACCGAACCGTATTGGGACTGCGCGATCGAGGGGGACTGCGTGATCAAGGGGGACAAGTGTCTTTTTTCCAAAGCGCATGGACGGTTTTCCTACCGGCATTTCATGTGAGGCACGTCTAAACTAGAAATTAAGCTCTTGAAATAATTCAGAAGCTCGCAGTCGATTTCTAAATCAACACATAAAGGTAAGTATCATGACTGACATCTCAAACGTACTCCAGACTGCTATTAACTCTCACGATAATCAAACTCAAACCTTGGAAGAAGTGATTTTTGAAGCGATCGCAGAAGCCCGCGAAACCTGCGATCTTAGCGGTAGCAATTCTGCTAACTGCGCTGTAGCTTGGGATATCGTCGAAGAATTGCAAGCTGAAAAATCTCACAAACAGCAAGCAACAAAAAGCAAATCTTCTTTGGAAAGTTACTGCGATCGCCATCCCGAAGCGGTAGAATGTCTAATCTACGACCTTTAATTTCTCAAATCAGCAACAGCAGATTTAGTAACTTGCCCAACAGCTTCTAAATCAAGCAGTGGCGTTTCGCTTTCCATATCCAGCCACAACAGATATTCTATATTCCCAGCAGGACCAGTGATCGGCGACCAAGTTAAGCCCTTGTAGTTCCATCCTAAACTTTGAGCAGTTTGCAAAACCTGAAAAATTGCCTCAGCTTGGTCAGAAGAATCACGAACAACGCCTTTTTTCCCCACACGGGACCTCCCAACCTCAAATTGTGGCTTCACCAGTAAAACAGCTTCTCTTTGAGGTTGAGTTAACTCCCACAAAGCAGGCAAAATCTTGGTTAAGGAAATAAACGAAACATCCACCACTGCCAAATCAGCTTTTTGTGCTTCACCATATAACTCATGCGGTTGTAACTGTCGTAAATTAGTGCGTTCCAACAATTTCACCCGCGAATCATTTCGCAAACCCCAATCAACTTGACCGTAACCGACATCAACCCCGTAAACTAGCTTTGCCCCAGCTTGTAAAAGACAATCAGTAAAGCCTCCTGTGGAAATACCGCCATCCAAACAAACCCGTCCTTCCACAGAAATATTAAAAAATTCTAAAGCCTTCGCCAGCTTCTCACCACCACGAGAGACAAAACGCGATCGCTCCTTAATCTTAATATCCGCCGCGACATCAACCTCCGTCCCCGCCTTATCCACAACCACACGATTAACCTGAACTTCCCCCGCTTGAATCAACCGTTGCGCTAAAGCGCGAGAAGCACACAAATTTAACTCTACTAATAATATATCAAGTCGTTGTTTAACCAATTAACTGGACTCTCCTGGCAATATTAAACCTAAAGCACGATTGAGAATTTTTTCTCGGTTAACTAGCTTTTCCAATTCCTCTGGCTCATAACGACCTTCTTCAACTTCCAGGGAAGCTTGATCAATGGCATTTAAATAAGCTTCTACTAAAGTTTCCCATAGTTCTTCTGGTGTGAGATAATAACCTCCCGCTTTACGACGTTTATTTTCTCGCTGGATTTCCCTAACAGAATTCCGGATTGAAACCTCCCAAGAACGAGTCGTGCGATTTTCAGCTTGTTGTTTAATCAAATGCAACAGGAGAATTACTGCATAGCTACGAATCGTCTTGATGATATCATTTCGGCTCATTTCGGTTAATTCTTCCACAATCATCAAAGCACCTTGAACATCGCCTTGAACCAGCAAGTCTTTCAGGGTTAATAATTCTTCCATAGCTAGCGCCTCAAATATGGGCAACTTCTATTATGGTGGATCTGGAGCGATCGCACCTGGTTGCACTGAAGTCCACCCCGCATTTATTTACACAAAAAAACGTATAAAAGGTTATGAATAATAGTACATTTGTGCTATTACTGAATTTTTCAAGTAACAAATCGTTTTTTTGCATTAAAAAAAGTAAACGCACCTTGCCAATGAAGCCAAAGTGCGATCGCTATAATCTTTTCACATTTGCAGGGGAAACCCTCAAGTTAGCACTGGCTCAACTTTTACCTTGTGCCACTAAATATCCTGCTCGCTCAACTCCCGTGTCATATAATCAAAAGGCTCATCCACAAAAGCAGTATTAGCAACACCAGCTGCCGCAACTTGCTCCTTAATAATATCCTTCATAATCTGGATACCGCGAACAGTCGGACCAATAGGCACACCCAAAGAATTGTAAGTTTCCCGCAGCCCTTGCAACACCCGCTCATCTAGAACATTCATACTACCAGCAACCAACGCATAAGTAGCGTAGCGCAAATAGTAATCCATATCCCGCAGACAAGCTGCATAGCGACGAGTCGTGTAAGCATTTCCACTAGGACGAATCAATTCCGGCTGTTCTTCAAATAACCGAGAACCAGCCTGTCTGACAATTGATGCCGCATTAGAATTAATTGCCCCAGCTGCTTGTACTCGTGCTGTACCACTTTCAAAGTAAGACTTGAGGCTGTCGATCGCATTCCGGTCAAAATAACGTCCGGCTACGTCATAATTCTTAATTAAACTTGTTACTGCATCCCGCATTCCGTTTTCTCCCAATCAATCCTATTTATGGTTTGATATTTATCTAGCTGCTTTTATGCGCCTATAAATTTTTGTGCTACGGCAAAAGTCTCAGCACAAAAAGTAATCCATCGGCTACTTAAAGGATTCTATGTCAAAGTTGACCCTGTGAAATGAACTGTTAAGTTTTGTGAAAGTGTTTCAGCAAAGGTGAATATAAACTTTAATCATGAGTTTTTGTAACTTACGCTACAAAACTACCTAATGTCCTATCTTTAGGATATTCCAGGTATCTCACAATTTGGTTTCACCAAGCAGGGTCAGAATGCATTGAAAATTTCAGTTCTACCTTAGTAAATAAGCATACAAGGAGCAATCATGACAACCCCACAAGAAGTCTTGAAAATGATTCAGGACAACAACATTCAGATGATCGATCTGAAATTCATCGATACGCCAGGAACTTGGCAGCACCTCACGCTGTACTATAACCAAATTGATGAGACTGCATTTACTGACGGCGTACCTTTCGACGGTTCGAGTATTCGGGGTTGGAAAGCGATCAACGAATCAGACATGTCAATGGTTCTCGACCCGAACACAGCCTGGATCGATCCGTTCATGGCAGAGCCAACGCTGAGTATAATTTGTAGTATTCAAGAACCGCGTACAGGTGAACCTTACAATCGCTGTCCCCGCGTTATTGCCCAAAAAGCAGTAGACTACTTGGTTTCTACAGGTGTTGGTGACACCGCTTTCTTTGGTCCAGAAGCGGAATTTTTCATCTTTGATGACGCCCGATTTGACCAAACCGCTAATTCCGGCTATTATTATGTAGATTCTGTAGAAGGTGCTTGGAACTCCGGTAAAGATGAAGGTCCCAACCTCGCATACAAACCACGCTTCAAACAAGGTTACTTCCCAGTTGCCCCCACCGACAGTTTCCAAGATATCCGCACCGAAATGCTGCTAACAATGGCAAAGTGCGGCGTCCCCATTGAAAAGCAACACCACGAAGTTGCCACCGGTGGACAGTGCGAACTCGGTTTCCGCTTCGGTAAGTTAATTGAAGCTGCTGACTGGTTAATGACTTACAAATATGTCATTAAGAACGTTGCCAAGAAATACGGCAAAACCGTTACCTTCATGCCCAAGCCAATCTTCGGCGATAATGGTTCTGGGATGCACTGTCACCAATCTATCTGGAAAGATGGTCAGCCGCTGTTTGGCGGCGATAAGTACGCCGGTTTGAGTGAAATGGCATTGCACTACATTGGTGGTATTCTCCACCACGCACCAGCGCTGTTAGCAATTACCAACCCCACCACCAACTCTTACAAGCGCCTAGTACCTGGTTATGAAGCACCTGTAAACTTAGCTTATTCCCAAGGTAATCGTTCTGCTTCTGTACGGATTCCCCTTTCTGGCAGCAATCCCAAAGCTAAACGTCTAGAATTCCGTTGTCCGGATGCGACATCTAATCCTTACTTGGCATTCGCTGCTATGCTTTGTGCTGGTTTAGATGGTATCAAGAACAAAATCCATCCTGGTGAACCTCTAGATAAGAATATCTACGAACTCTCACCAGAGGAGCTGGCTAAGGTTCCTTCCACACCCGGTTCTTTAGAATTGGCATTGGAAGCACTAGAGAACGATCATGCTTTCTTGACCGAACCAGGTGTGTTTACCGAAGACTTCATTCAAACTTGGATTTCTTACAAGCTAGATAACGAAGTTAACCCAATGCGTCTGCGTCCTCATCCTTACGAGTTTGCTCTTTACTACGATTGTTAATTTCTTGTCTATAAGCATTTCAACGCTTAAATCTTGCTTGTAGTAAGCGTTTCAACGCTTAAATTGCGATATTTGAGAACATAATTAAGCCACCTACAGGGTGGCTTTTTTTTTGACTAAATTGAGCGATAAATCGCTCACTACGTTAATAAAGTCCCTAGCTCATTGTGGCATTGCTGCGATCGCAAGTCATCCGAACGGTAGGATCTATCTTGCCTTGAATTGGGTTCCAGTAATGGGATGCTTTGCCAGCAGGAAGACCGACTTCTTCACCAACACGTTCGAGCATCGATTGTTGACGATTTTTTACCAACTGATAATGACGCATCATTAAAGCACGCGCTTTTTGTTGGGTAGACATATCAAGTTCCTCTTTATTGTTTTAATGATTTATAGATTCATTTTTTCTCTACACAACTACTATATCAATAAAATCTGTAACCAAAGTTACAAAAATGATATTTGAAATAAAACTTAATATTTTCGATGTAAACTAATAAATCTCATCTTTCCCAGTAAGCAGCAGACCAAATCCATCCCAACTGAGATTTTACTCAAAGTTCAACAAAATCCATTTTTCCTAAAGCCTAAAGGCTGAAGCTGAAACCCTTGTAGGACGATAGTTTTTGAACTTTATGGAGAATCAGTGATATGGGAAAAGTATTTGCCAAAAAGCTAGGGTTTTTGCCGAAGGAAGAAAGTCAAGCTCTTAATTTTGGATAAAGTTGACCCAGTAATGTGGATGGATTGTAGACAAACAGTCGGTTGCTTGAAGCAGCTTGCACTGCATTAGGAATGAATTGCGGAACCTTCTCTAATAGACATCTCCAGAAATGAACTATACGTTGCCCGAAACCCTTGATTAGACGTAGCTAGCTTACGTCTCTACGTATGACTCTGGAGATGTCTAATGTAAAGAATTTCACCGAAATAGTATTAACTGGAGACAATGTGTCGAAACGAGCGTGAGGTGAATAGATGATTAATCAGACATACACGGCTGATGTTTTAGTTGTCGGTGGGGGAACCGGCGGAACTGCTGCTGCGATTCAAGCAGCACGAAGAAAAGCAAAAACCATCCTGGTGAGCGAATTTCCTTGGTTAGGGGGAATGCTGACTTCAGCCGGGGTGTCTGTACCTGATGGTAATGAATTAGAAGCATTTCAGACAGGTTTATGGGGTGAGTTTTTGCAAGAATTGCGTTCTCGACAGCCAGGAGGATTAGACAATAGTTGGGTAAGCTTTTTTAGTTACGATCCGCGCATTGGGGCGGCAATTTTTGCCGATTGGGTGCGAGAATTACCAAATCTGCATTGGATTGCTGGCAAAGTTCCGTTATCCGTTTTGCGACAAGGAGATTGTGTTACTGGGGTTCGCTTTGCTGATTTTACTGTCAAAGCTAAGATTATTCTTGATGGCACAGAATTAGGAGATTTATTAGCTTTAGGGGAGATACCTCACCGTTGGGGTTGGGAATTGCAATCTCAATGGAGAGAACCAAGCGCCCCAGCAGATTTTAATTTTATCACACAAAAATATCCCGTGCAAGCGCCGACTTGGGTTGTGATAATGCAAGATTTTGGTGAAGAAGTCGCCCCAGAAATTCCCCCTGCACCCAATCAAGATTTATCAATGTTTGCAGGTGCTTGGGATGATTATGGTGCTGAGAAGTTTTTGAATTACGGACGCTTACCGGGGGGGCTGTTGATGGTGAATTGGCCCATCTGTGGCAATGACTACGGCAAAGGAGTCGGGCGTTTGATAGAGTCAGAGACATCAAAAAGTGAGTTTTTACAAGAATGTCGCTGGCACAGCCAAAATTTTGCCCATTTTATCCAAAATCAGCTAGGCGATCGCTACGGTTTGGCAGAACAAATTTTTCCCGAATACCTAAATTCCAGCACGGCTTACGCTCTACATCCCTACTACCGGGAAAGCCGCCGTTTGGTGGGACTAACTACTCTGCGAGAACAGGATATTTTGCCCATCCCTCTTGGTAGAGTAGCATCCTTAAATATCGAAGCAATCGCTATTGGTAATTACGCCAATGACCACCATTATCCCAAAGTCAACTACCAGGTGCAACCCAAATCCATCCGCTGGGGGGGACGTTGGACAGGAACTCCCTTTACAATTCCCTACCGTTGTTTAATACCCATGCAAACGGATGGTTTATTGGTGTGTGAAAAAAACATCTCTGTATCACATATAACTAATGGTGCAACTAGATTGCAACCTGTGGTGATGGGCATCGGTCAAGCGGCAGGAATGGCAGCTGCTATGTGCGTTGAGTTGAACACTCAGCCGAGAGATTTACCTGTCAGAAAGCTGCAAAATGCTTTGTTGCAAGACTTACATTCTCCGGCTACAATCGTTCCATTATTTAATTTACCACCCGTTCATCCGGAATGGCTCCACTGGCAACTGTATTACTTAGACAACCCAGACGCTTATCCAGCCACTGGAAATTGTCCTATTTCAGATCACAATAATTACAACTGGATGCAAAAAAAATACGTAAAATCACTTAATAAAGAATATTTCCGGGGCATCTTCCATCGCCTAGATCAGCAAGATTACAGATTTAGCATCACGACATCAACTCAAAACCAATTGTCTTTACCAATTGTGACCTTGCGATCGCATATAGACGAGCAACTGCAAAAGTTTATTGATAAGCAACCGCTACAAATTTGCGGTTACTGGAATCGTGCTGGTAATTGGTTATTAGTTGAACATATTCAGGAATAATCAGGTCATTTTTTTGAGTAAAAAACGTTACTTTTGTCAAAATGTCCGGACGCAGTAAAAAAACCTAAGTATCAGTTAAGTGGAGAGTTCCAAAATAGACACTTATTATGCGTGCAACTATTTCACTTCTAATTACTGGCTTAGTATTTGGTTCCTTAGCTTTTAACTGCCATGCGATGGCAAATCACTTATCTAATCTGTTGCTATCCTATGATGATTCCGAACAATTTATATCGACAAAACCCAAGCCCAAAACTAGACCTAACCAACCAGAAGTGCCAATACCTCATCGGGGTAGTGGACGTAGAGACTTAATGCAATATGTCGTTGAGACATATCCTGCTGTTTAACAACTATAAGGGAACGTAACTTGTTAAAGCAACAATTTTCTTGCTACAAGAAAATCTTCATCCGGTTAAACAGGGTGTTATGCCAAAGATATTTGATACATACGTCCTTAGTACATATATAGCAGTAGAGATATAAAAACTCAGGCGTATCCCAGTAATTCTAAGTAAAGTTATGTATACAGACTAACTCGTAAGACTTGCCTGAAAACGCGAAGCAACCTAGCTTCCTACATCGACAGCATCAAAAGTTTTTCAATTACATATACAACAATTTTGAAGAAAGAAAATGGGAAAATTCCAAGCTAAACTTGAACTTATTTAGAAATAAATATCATTAAGGCTATCAGTTAAGCTTTAGTCGTTCCAGCTGCACAATATTTGCGATATTCTTCCCCGGTAAGGATTCAGCCTGAACGCTTCTCTACTCTCGTCCAGTCACAAGCTTTGTCATGGGTCGCAGCTAGTTAGTTGACGTTGCTGAATTATTGACCTTTAAACCATTTGACGATCGCAATACATATAAAAATGTAGAGACGTAGCAATGCTACGTCTCTACGCAATGCTACGTCTTTACGCAATGCTACGTCTCTACGCAATGCTACGTCTTTACGCAATGCTACGTCTCTACGCAATGCTACGTCTCCACAAAAATCAACACAAAAGCCTTTTATAGTTAGGGGATGAGCTTAAGCGGTTGTACGAGTGCGGTTGTTTTCTGTGCCCTTAATGCCGTTAAGGAACATCGGCACGAATTTATCCATAAACGCTTGTGGGTCTCGCTGCCAAGCCTTTTGTGCCGCCATAATTCTGGTAAACTGCAAGTCAGGTGCTAACAAAGTCTGCGGTAAGCGCTCCATCAAATATTGGGGACGTTCCCAAACAGGCATTGTGTTTGCCACTTCTACCAAGTTGGCAACTCGACGCAATTCCGCTCCTAAAGTGATATCCATTCCCGATTCAAAGGCTGCTTGTTCAATTGCTGCATATTTCCGCTTTGCCTTTTCTACCTTTTGTTGGTATTCTGGACTTTTGCGGGCAATTTCTGCTAACCAACGATTACCCCAGCGAACGTGTCCTGCTTCTTCGGGAAAGATTTTCTCAATCGTTTCCCGAATTTTAATATTTTCTTCGGTTTGCGGTGCTTGCTTTAGAGCGTAAATGTGTGCCGAGAAATATTCGCAACCTCGTTTTTCAGTGACGTTAATCGCTGCGAGGGAAGAAATGACAAAATCATCCAGGTCTTTAGCTGGATCTTTTTGGTCGCTGTCTAAGAGCCTTTCAAATTCATCAATGTAGGATGAACCAGGGGGAGTTCCGATATCACTTCCCAACTCCACCAACAAATCAGTTAGCCACATGGCGTGACGAGCTTCATCTGAGATATGATGTGACAAATCCCGCACGAGTTTTGCTGGTTTGCCGTTAAGTAGTTCAATTAAATCAGTCAGGTCTTTGCAACTGCGTTGTTCGCTGTAACGGTAGCGGTTGAGAGTGATTAAATGAATTTCGCGATCGCGCACTACCCGATTTAAAATATCTCTCGCACCCAAAGCATTCTGAAATTTACGTGGGTAAGCAACAGTCATAGTTTTTATTGAGTTTTGTAAATCAGTATTTTGATAGTAGCTTAGTACTAGCTTCCTAGAGCATTATAAAATGTAGCGATCGCCTCACCTTTGAAAGGTGTCCTAGAGACGTTCCGACGGAAGGTCTCTACCAGAAATTGTCCCAACTGAGGACATCATATAACAGCAAATATCCCCAGATGCCCACCAGGTTTGTGGATTATTGAGCTTGAATTTATCCCCGTGAATAGGAGGACGATCAATCCCTGTATAAGCGATCGGCTCCCCATAAAGTAGGCAATTTGAGCGCAAAAGGAACAATTTATCGGCTGCGGTAGCTGGGTCATTTTCTCATGGGTTAGTCTAAACTCCAGTGAATTAAAGTACAAGCCAAAGTCTAATGAGGACGCTTTAGATGCGATCAAAGTTAAACGTTAGGTCTGTGGTTGTAATTATTTTGGTGATTGGGGCTTTATAAAGCGCGATCGCGGACGAAAATTATCATCCGACATTTGCGGACTTGGCACTCATTCAGGGTGGAAGGTTACTTCGGTCAAATGCTGCCAGAATCTAACTAAACGCAGTGGGGATTCACCTATATGGTTGTTAAGTTGCCATCTCCAAAGGATTTAAGTGTGGGCAACTAATGTCCGACTGGACAGAATTTTCTTTCTCTGCGCTCTTTTATCGCCATGAAAAAACGCCTGGGAGTGTTACCGTGTTTCCACCCCAGGCGTTTTTTCTTTTTAACTTGCTCCTCACACGATTTAAGAATATCATCGGTTCTATCAAATCGCAAGTATGTCAAGTGACAGTTATCTAACTGGACAGAATTTTCTTTCTCTGCGCTCTTTTATCGCCATGAAAAAACGCCTGGGAGTGTTACCGTGTTTCCACCCCAGACGTTTTTTACTTTTAACTTGCTCCTCACACACGATTTAAGAATATCATCGGTTCTATCAAATCGCAAATATGTCAAGTGACAGATATCTAACTGGACGCGATATAAAAAAACGCCTGGGAGTGTGACCGTGTTTCCACCCCAGGCGTTTTTTAATTTCTAACTTGCTCCTCACACACAAATAAAATATATCATTAGTTAAATCAAAATGCAACTATAATAAGTGACGGTTTGTAAACTGCCTATTTTCACTCTAAAGATTTAACCAGTTCCCGAAATAGTATTTTTGCAGCTTTGGCTGATATAGGCGATCGCCGCATTTTTTGACACTTGTAAAGTTTTTACGAATTAAGCTAAAAATCCCGAAAAAATTCACGATCGCCAATGCCCGCGAATGAGTAAGATATATTGGGTGGCTGCGTCAGCACGCAACTCAATTTCTGCGCTTTGGCGAATGCTGCATAAGGGAGGGGCAAACATAATGAAAACTCTAAGCATTTCTAGAAAAGACATTGCTGTCATGACTGCAAAAGAGGTGGAAGAGTTGGCAACACGCTTAGATCAAGATAATTACAGCAATGCTTTTGAGGGTTTGAATGATTGGCATCTACTGCGAGCGATCGCATTTGCCCGTCCAGAATTAGTTGAACCCTATATCCACCTTTTAGATTTAGAACCCTACGACGAAGCTTGAGAATTTACCAGTTAGGAGTTAGGAGTTATGAATTAATAATATTAACTCATAATTCTTAACTTTTTTCTATGCCCAATCCAAAATTGAAAAGGGTTTTAGTTGGTGTAGGTGGTGGTATCGCTGCCTATAAAGTTTGTGAAATTATTTCCACGCTGTTTAAAAGCGGGGTGGAAGTGCGGGTGATTCTGACTCGTTCAGCACAAGAATTTATTACACCTCTAACTTTAGCTACTTTATCTCGCCATCAAGCATACACAGATGACGAATTTTGGCTTGCCAAATACTCGCGTCCGTTACATATAGAATTGGGTGAATGGGCAGATTTGTTTGTGATTGCCCCTTTAACAGCTAATACATTAGCAAAACTAGCTCACGGAATGGCTGACAATTTGCTCACCAACACCGTTTTAGCTTCTACTTGTCCCGTATTGCTCGCACCAGCAATGAATACCGAAATGTGGGAACAACTGACGGTGCAGCGAAATTGGCGCGAATTATTGATAGATAGCCGATATCATGGGATGAGTACAGCATCGGGGTTGTTAGCGTGCGATCGCATTGGTGCCGGCAGAATGGCAGAACCCCCAGAAATTGTCGCATACGTGAAATCCCTGTTACACACGGCAGGCAAACGAGATTTAGTTAATCAGCGAGTCTTGATAAGTGCAGGGGGAACACGAGAGCATCTCGACCCAGTGCGATTTATTGGTAATCCTTCCACAGGTAAAATGGGACTAGCTTTAGCACAAGCAGCACTTCATCGAGGTGCTAATGTGACATTAGTACATGGGTTAGCTAGTTGGAATGCACCTTTAGGAGTGCAAGCAATTTCAGTTATTAGTGCCGAAGAAATGCAGCAGGTAATGCTCGAATATTTACCGAATGCTGATGTAATTATCATGTCAGCAGCCGTAGCAGATGTAAAGCCACGGGATTATAGTATAGAGAAACTGCCCAAGCGATCGCTTCCCCAAGCCTTACCCCTAGAACCAGTACCCGATATAATTGCCGAATTAGCACGCCAAAAACAACCACATCAAAAGATCATCGGATTCGCAGCACAAAATGGCGATATTGTCAAGCCTGCTTTAGAGAAATTGCAGAGAAAGAAATTAGATGCGATCGTAGCTAATCCCATAGATGAACCGGATAGTGGTTTTGGCAGTGATAATAATAAAGCGATATTTTTAGATAATCAAGGTCGGCAAATAGTAATAGAACCTTGCTCTAAACTAGAAATGGCACATCATTTATTTGATTTTATTTAGAAGAAAAGCTCACGCAAAGTCGCAAAGACGCAAAGAAATATAAGAGGGCAAACAAAAATCTCTTCTTTGCGGCTCTGCGACGAGTGCGTGAGACAATTCTAATATTCACTGCCAAAGATAGATTAGAACAAACAAAATAATCCAGATGACATCAACAAAGTGCCAAAACAAAGAAGTTGCATTAACACCAAAATGTCCGGAATCGAAATTACCGGGAATGAAAGAGCGCACAAGAATAATCGTCTGCAACAAAATACCAGTGAGAACGTGCAAACCGTGGAAACCTGTTAAAAGATAGAAAATTCCCCCGAATACACCGGAAGTGAAGCCAAAAGTCAAATTACTCCATTCAATTCCTTGTCCCACTAAAAAGTAAGTTCCCATTGCCATTGTTGTCAAAAGATACAAGCGATATTGCATCAATTTATGGCTTTGCAGAGCGCGTTCTGCCAAATAGATGACAAAGCTACTAGCAACAAGAACCACCGTATTAATTGTCGGTTCTTTAACTTCAAGTCCAGAAACACCGACTGGTAGCCAATTAGGTGTCGTTGTTTTGTAGATAATATATCCTGCGAAAAAACTCAGGAAAATAACGCTTTCAGATAGTAAGAAAACGATGAAGCCAAACATCTTGTTGCCTTCTTCGTCATGGGTATGCTCATGCAACTGTTCGGAAACTAAATAACTGTCCATTGCTTGAATTCTCCTTTATTTTGTGTAAAGCCCCTCAGACTGGAAGTCTGGGGCTATACAAACGAAGCCTGCCTACGCAGGCTAGAATTGGTTTTTTCTGTATTTAGCCCATGAAGATGGGCTTCGTTTGTGTAGCCGCGATTTTAATCGTCGGGGTTTGATGAGATTATTCTGTCCGACTACAATATGTGTCCAGAAACAAGTTAATCTACACCTGTCAAAGCTGGGTTTGTCGGTTCATATTGATGACTGTGAGCTTGAGCTATCAACGGTTCAGACTTGCCATAACCGTAAGGTTCGCTAATGACAATGGGAATTTCTTCAAAGTTCTCTACTGGAGGTGGGGAAGAAACTAACCATTCCAAACCAATAGCTCTCCAAGGATTATCAGGTGCTTTCTCACCTTGCATCCAAGAAACTATCATGTTGAAAATGAAGGGCAAGGTAGACATTCCTAATAGAAAGGCGCCGAGACTAGCAATAATATTCCAGAATTCATATCCTGCATCTGGAGCGTAGGAAGAGACTCGACGTAACATTCCTTGCAATCCTAAGGGATGCATGGGGAAAAAGTTGAGGTTAGTACCGACGAATGTTAACCAGAAGTGCAATTTACCCCAGCCTTCGTGATACATGCGTCCCGTCATTTTCGGGAACCAGTGGTAAATTGCCGCATACAAGCCCATCGTCACTGTCCCGTAGAGGACGTAGTGGAAGTGACCTACGACGAAGTAAGTATTGTTGACGTGAACGTCAACGGGTACAGAGGAAAGCATGATGCCTGTGATACCCGCAAACACAAACATGATCAATGCACCCAAAGCAAACAGCATTGGTGTATTCAGGCGTATTTTACCACCCCAGATGGTTGCTACCCAGGCAAACACCTTGATTCCTGTCGGTACAGATACGCACATAGTTGTCAGCATGAAAAACAACCGCATCCAGCCTGCTGTCCCGCTGACGTACATGTGGTGTACCCAAACTATACCGCTGACTCCCGCAATTAAAAGTGATGAAATGGCGACTACTTTGTAACCAAATAAAGGTTTCCGGGAATAGACGGGGAAGATTTCCGAGAAAATACCGAAGATGGGCAAAATTATTACATAAACAGCAGGGTGCGAGTAGAACCAGAAATAGTGCTGGAAGAGGACTGGATTACCTCCCTTGCTGGGGTCAAAAAAGGCAGTACCAACGGTGAGGTCGAGTAACAACATGACCGCACCTGCTGTCAGTGCTGGGAGTCCAAACAGTTGGATAATTTGGGCGCTAAACACTGCCCAAACAAACAACGGCATCCGAAAGAAGCCCATGCCTGGTGCCCGCATCTTGACTATGGTGGTAACAAAGTTGACTGCACCCATGATGGAAGAGACGCCGGAGATTGCTACCGCCAATAGCCAGAGAACTTGACCATTAATTAAGTTACCTGTGGGGTTCTGGAGGCTGACTGGCGGGTAAGACCACCATCCTGCTTGGGCGGGTCCACCGGGGACTGCAAAGCTTGCCATGAGGAGAATTCCGACCACTGGCACCATCCAAAAGGCGACGGCATTTAGGCGCGGAAATGCCATATCGCGGGCGCCAATCATCAAAGGTACTAGATAGTTGGCAAAACCAACTAGTGATGGAAATGTCCACAGGAAAAGCATGACGGTGCCATGCATGGTGAACAAGCCATTGTATACGGTGCGGTCTACTAAGTCTGAATCTGGTGTGATTAGTTCTCCGCGAATTACCATCGCAAACATACCACCGACGAGAAAGAAGATGAATGCGGTAACGAGATATTGGATACCGATTACTTTGTGGTCGGTGCTAAAGCTGAAGTATTGTTTCCAGTGGTTTGGGGGTTCGTGGTGAGATGTCTCACTAGGGATTATAATGCCTTCAATGGGGATGTTAGTCATTTGTTTGATGGGTGATAGTTTAGGACTTACTCAAAAACACTCTCGCTCCTCTTATTCCTTGGCGTACTTGGCGTACTTGGCGGTTCGTTTTTTCATAATTCTGCGTAAGCCCTGTGGTTGATGGTGGTTATTGGAAGGGCTGAAGCCCTTACTACGGGTTGACTAAAGGAGGGGCAGCGGGGGCAATTGTTGCCCAACCTGGTTTGATTGATTGATTTGATGCTTGGGTATATTCGGAGGCTGCTTGGTTGGTAGCGATCGCTTGTTTGTGAGTTGCTGTTTGTGTCAGCCATTTTTGGTAATCTTCTGGTGATTCGACGATTACATCGGCTTGCATGGTTGCAAAGTATGTGCCGCTATATTGAGAATCGGTTAAGCGATATTTGCCTGGTCGGATGGGGGTAAATTCAAAGTTGATGGTTTGGTTGGGAATTATGTCTTGCTTGAGTCGGAAAGCGGGAATATAAAAGCCGTGGAGAACATCTTCAGATTGCAGTGCTAAACTGATGCGGCGATCGCTTGGTAAATGCAGTTCGGTACTGGTGACGTTTTTTTCTGGATAATGAAATACCCAAGCCCATTGTTTAGCAAGTACGTCAATTTTTTCTAATTGTTCAGTTGCAGTGTCTTTTGGTGCAGCATATGCCGATTCTATTTGCATCGGATTAGGGAAGTGTACATGCTCCATTGGACCTTGAATTCCCATTTTTTCGTAGGTTTGGTAGCTATAATTTGCAATCCAAAATACTAACAAAACTGGGATGACTGTCCAAACGACTTCCAGAGTTATATTACCTTCAATTGGGGGACCGTCGCTGTAGTCATCTTTGATTGCGCGATGGAAAATAACTGAATACATCAGAGTTCCGGTTACTCCCAAGAAGATGAATGCACCTAGGGTCACGAGGAAGCTAATCAAATCGTCAATTAGGACGGATTCGGCTGCCGCTTGGGGAGGAAGCCAAAAATAAGCTTGCTTGCCGATCCAAATACTCGTAAAAGTGAGAGCGATCGCCCCTGTAATTAATGTGAAAATTCGCAATATTTTCTGCATAATTGTTGGTTGATGGTTATTCTACTAATTCCTGTAGAGACGCGAAATTTCGCGTCTCTACTTTTAAAACATTCCGTTCAAATCTTTGCCTAATCGCAGCAAATTATCTGCTGTATTGTGTACTCCAAATTCTGTTGCTAATTGCGCTCCTAGTGTGCCGTGGAGGAACATAATGAACATGATTACTATGCCCAGAAACAGATAATTTAATTGCACTTGTCTATCTGTTTCTTTGCGCCAAACGAAGCGCTGCCAACCTCTCCAAACGGTCATGCCGACAATTAGCGTTAATAATAAGACTCCACCGACACCATGCCAAAGCATGGTTTCCATTGCTTGCAATCCCCAGGCACTTTTCACATCAGCGGGTGGTTGTGCCAGCATCATTTCATAAAAACCTGCCCCGACTGTGAAAAATGTAATTACTGATGAAGCTAGCATGTTGTACCAGCCAACATCAAAAAAGCTAGCACGTTCAACTGGAATTGCTAAAGATTTGAAGACCCATTTTTGGAAGGGGAAAATTACACCAAGAATATCAAAGGTAATCCCAATAATAAACAGACCTAAAGTCAGATGTACTAAGTTGGGATGAATGGGAATGGTGTAAGGTAATCCGTTCGCACCTAGTTGATTGCTTAATTGGTCAATTAGTTCTGAATTCATCGCAAAATACCTTCTTTTACTGCTTCAACAACTGGTACTGTATGCAGTCCATATACCCAAACAAGTTCGTCACCAAGATACACTTGTAAGCCAACTACACAAGTTAAAAGCAGTCCAACTCCGAGATAGTAAATCGATATTTTGTGTGGGTTGCGGATACGCAACACATAACGCCATGCTGTAATCGCTGCGATGATTCCTGAAAGCGACCAGCCAATCAGTGTATGCATACTCAAAACTGATTTAGCAGCATTATAAGGTTGTGCTAAACCTGCTTCAAACTGACCGAAAATAACAGCGACAAAAATGGCGATTGTGGCGAAAAACATATTCCACCAACCCACTTCAAAAAGGCGAGTTTTACCAGTGAAATAGCCGATGACATCGCAAACAAACGCAAACAATACCAACGCGATGACGAAGTGAACGACGATGGGGTGAATTGTGTCGGGATACGGTAAGTTGTGGTCGTTTAATGAGGTAAAGTACTTCAGCATAATAATCTCCTAGGCATCTTTATTCCACCTAAATTTTCATGATTGTCACTTACTAAAAGTTTTCAGATATAACCGGAATTTGTTGACATTTTTGGAGCGTTATCCGGTAACTGAATTTTCAGCTTTTTCGCAAAATTAGGTAAATTTGCTTTTATTTTTAGTAAGTAATTTTTACTTCAATTCATTTCCTTCTGCCTAAATATGGCTAAGAATAATTTCTCTGGGAGGGGGAATTAGCGTTACCTAACTTTTAGGTTATGCAATATATTAAGTTTTGTCAAACAAATCAAAATAAAAGTTTTAACTGTAGCTTTATATCAGATAATTATTTTTATAATGTATCTAAATAAAATTGTTTAAAGAATCTGATTGTCAGTTAATTGACAATTACAAGAAAGCTGTTTGTGATGAAAGACACAAATGATGAAGTGAGTGAAGAAAGTTGAGGCGAATATTTTCACTTTAATGGTTTTTATGCAGTGATGAAGAATGTTTGTAGTAGGCGTTTTAAAGCCTTTTTTAAGCACTCTTCGTGCTTACTACTTTTCACTTCCACTCACCTTGAAGTGTAAATGCTGCCCAGTAATAGGGTGCGGCAAAATTCTTATTTTTTAACATTTCTATTTGTGCCGATCGCAATGCAGCCGCAGGTTTTAATTTATTTTGCAGCATTTTTTGATAAAATTTTGTCATCAATTCTGATGTGGCTTCGTCATCGACACTCCACAAACTCACGACGACTCGCGGGCTACCTGCATACATGAAGCCTCTTGTCAAGCCCACCAATCCTTCTCCTTTGATTTCTTCGCCTAAACCTGTTTCGCAAGCACTGAGAACGATTAATTCTGCTGGCAAGTTGAGGTTAAAAATATCGTGAAGTCGTAAAAAACCGTTTTGCGGCATTCCTTTGTCGTTAAAGAGCGACAGCACTACCCCAGATAATTCGGGTTGCGTGCTATTAAGGATGCCGTGTGTAGCAAAATGGACAATGCGATATTGACTGAGTTCGGGACTGGTAGCGATCGCCCGACTAGCAGTAAAGTCAAAAGCTTCTTTGCGTAAGGCATCGGGAACTAAAGCCAATATGCGATCGGCTTCGGTGCGCGTAAAGGGCAACCGATTAAAAGATACACTAACATCTCTTGCTGCTCTTGATAAATCGAGGTTGTTGACATTGCTTTTGTCTACTGCCTGTTTTTGCGGTAATTTCAAGCGTGGATCGTCGCTGCTAAAAACTGGATCGGCAAGAATAGCGATCGCTTTCGGTGCGGGTTGGCGGTTATTTACTTCTTTGCGTAAAACTGCTAAAGTAGACACTGAGGGTAAATATACTATTTCGTGTTCAACCAATAAAGGCGTAAGTGACCTCTCCCCCAGCCCATCCCCTGGGAGGGGAGGGGAGTTAGACTCTCCCTTCCCTCCTCGTAGAGGAGAGTCAGACTCCCCCTTCCCTCGTAGGGAAGGGGGTTGGGGGGTTAGGTCTTTCGGATTCGGTAATGCTGCAAACGGCAAATACTGCAACGCACCATCACTGACAATCACTAAACGCTTATTTCCCAACTCTTTTGCGACGGGTTGCAAAAGTATTTGACTCAGTTTGCTTGCGATTTCGACATCTGTAGGTGAATTGGCATTAGATACCACCGACATTCTTCTCGGTTTCTTCAGCAATCCATAAAATTGCTTTGCGGTAGTTTCTATTTCTGCACGTTTGGGTAATTCGTAACTGGTAATGCTTGTTTTGCTAACTGCCCAAAGATAACTGCGCTCTTCGCCTAAAGAATATTCTAGAACTAGGGTATCGTTATCAAGTAACTGCTGCTGTTGTGCTAATGTCAGGGATTTCGGTTGTGTAAGTGCAGCGTAACGGGGACTTGAGCTTCTAATTTGTGCTTTGACTTGTTGATATTGTTCTAAAAGCCCGGAGATTTCTTTTTGTAGCGCTTGGGTCTGGGCTTCTGTATTCTTTGTGTTGGATAATTGAATTTGACGTTTGTCGCTAGCATCTAATTTTTGCTGTAAGTTGCGTTCAAGTTCTAGCAACTTCGGATCTACACCTTTGCGAATATCAGCGTTAGCTTCATTCAACAACTCTACCAGACTGCGGGCGCGAGCGCGTTCACTAACTTGTAGTGCCAAAGCGTTGTATCCTTGGGATGGTTGCTGTTTGTGCAAGCGCATCAATAAGTCGATATAAAACTGATAATATTTCTGTATCGAGGCAAAATACGAGCTTCGCAAATCTTGACTGGTAACGTTAGTGCGGATATCTTCGACGATCGCTATCACCGATTCTATTTGCTTTTGCGCTGCTTTGAAGTTGTTGCGATCGCGTTCGGTGACAGCAATATCATAAAGGGTATCCGCAACACCTGTGCGATCGCCTAACTTTTGTTGCAAAGAATATTGTTGATTGTAAGCGTTGATTGCCTTCTCTGGTTGCTTTAATGAATTGTAAGCTTTACCAATATTGCTTAAAACATTAGCTTCAAACAAGGGAATGCCTAGTTTTTGCGACTCAGATGCTGCTTTGGTAAAAGCATCTAGAGCTTTTTGAGAATTTCCTGACGCTAAATACACTTTGCCAAGAAAAGCATAAGCTGAAGCTTCAGTAAAGCTGTTTTTTTGCTTTTGAGATAATAAAAGTATCTGGTTAGCAGTATCCAGTGCTTTCGGATAATCTTTCAATAACTCATAAACTCTGACTACTCCTGTGAGTGTGACAAATTTTTTAAAGACATCTTTTTGTTCGTCCCACAACTTTAGCGCTTGATCGTAGTATTTTAAGGCTTTGGGATAATCTTCAGCAACTCGATAAACAGTGCCGATATTATCAAGAGTTTGAGCGACTTGTGTGCGATCGCCTATTTTTTTAAATATTTCCAGTGCTTGAGTGTAAGTATCAGCACTAAGCTGATTGTCACCCAGGTAACTATAAGTTAGAGCAACACTTTTGAGCGTTACTCCTTCTCCGGAACGATCTTGTACTTGACGTTGGAGAGCTAATGCTTCATTGTATGTATCAAGGGCTTTTTGATAATCGCCAAATGAACGATAAATGTCACCCATATTGCCCAGAGTGAAAGCAGCTCGTGCATAATCTTTATTAGCACGTTGTAGCACCAATGCTTGGTTTAAAGATTCTAGCGCTTTTTGGTTCTCGCCCAATTCGCTGTAGGCAAAGCTGACTTGGTTAAGAGATTCAGCTTCCGCTAAGGGATTTCCAGCTTTTTGTAAAAGAATACGCGCACTATTAGAATATGATATAGCTTTTTGATAGTCGCCTAATCCTTTGTAAGTAGCAGCTAAAGTACTCAATATTTGAGCTTGTTGAGACAAGTTAAATACTAAAGCTGTTCCTGATAGATTTGTTTGAGCTTTTTTCTGTAAATCAAGCGCTTGGTTTAAATAGGAGAATGATTTCTGATTCTCACCTAAGGAAAAGTAAAGAAAACCAATGCTGCTAAGAATACTAGCTTGACCATTCAGATCGTTATTTTTTTTGTAAATCTCTAATGCTTGATTAAAAGCTTCTAATCCCTTTTGGGTTTCGCCCAATTGGGTATAAACTGTACCTAAAGTTTGAAGGGTTCTCGTTTGGGCATCAATATCTTTAGTCACAAGCTGGATACTCAAAGCTTGATTGTAAGAATCAACTGCTTTTTTGGTTTCACCGACACTAAAATATGTGACACCAAGACTATAAAGCACGTTAGCGGCAAAATTGATTTTTTTCTCAGCTTGAAAGATTGACAGCGATTGATTGTAAAACGATAGCGCTTTTTGCTTTTCACCTAAGTTGGAATAAGCATTAGCAACAGAATAAAGCATTACCGCTTCGCCAACGCGATCTTTAAGTTCTTTTCTGATAACTAATGCGGAATTAAAATATGAAAGCGCCTTTTGATTTTGTGAAAGTGTATAGTAAAGAGTACCAATTCTTAAAAGTGTGTTTCCTTCCGAATTGCGATCGCCTATTTTTCGCCAAATTAAGAGCGCTTGAGAGTAAAGTGCGATCGCTTGTTGTTTAGATTCACCCGTACCTTGCTGCAAAAGTTTATCGGCTCGATCTAATAGTTGCTTTCCCTTAACCGATTCTGGGGAATTATTCTGCGATTGAGCGATCGCACCAGCAAGTGATGCTGTCACCACCATCGGATGCGATAACATCACAATACCAACAATCGCTGCTGCATAGCGATTAATCAGCATTTTATCAGCTTTAATTTTTGGTTTAATCACCGTAATTCTACCTTATATAGCAATCCGATTTGATTGCGTGAAAATATACGTAGGGTCTGGCTGATTGGGGTGTGGAAAATCCACACCCAATAGGGTGCGTTGTCTTACCGACATTCATGACGGCACCAAAGCCTTGAAAATCGTGCGTTACGGACTTCAACAATTACGCACCCTACGATACCTAATTTTGTTCAAAAATTAAAAATTATAATTATAGATGCTTTCTCAGGTCGTATAAGTCAGATTAGCACCTATGTAGCCACTATCTTGGCACCGTTACATTTTTCCGAACGTGAGAGTGCCCCCTGCGGCAATCTCCTTGGTGTTAAGCCCGAAATCCTGGTAGACACGTAGCACTTGCTAGTCTCTATATACATACCATTTTTTTAGCACCAATTCGTTAACACCAACTGTATTGGCTTATCATAAGCGAAAGCTGAAAATTTCACTCAGAACTCTCCCCCACTCCCTAGGGCTATTTCATTCTTGGCAAAACCCGCCCGGAAATAAATTACTAGCTCATTCTTCGCGCATTCCATTAAAATGGACTGGAACCTTTTGTTAGTCTTATGCGTGAAGAATGAGCGCTATTAGCCAGGGATTTTGAATCCCTGGTGAGCTAGGGGAGAATGAAATAGCCCTACCCACTCCCCCTCTAGACCCTCACAGATGATCCTTAGTTAACAAAACTCCGTTGCAACTGTAAAGATTGTTGCAACGGAGTAGTAAAATTAGTGAAACACCAAGATATTACAAGCAAAAAGCCTGCTTCATCAAAATGCATTCGCAAAAGTGAAGAAGGAAATTTACCCCTTACCTTTTACCTTGTTTCCCCCTCGGCGTTCCTACTGTGCTTAATAGGAATATATAGACTATTTTGGGATGGAACAGTATTATAACGATCAGTTTTAATGTATCAATAGGATACTAAATAAAACGAATCATTTAATGGCGGTTGTTTGCGAGGATTTGAGATGATTTTGGGCGATCGCTATTTTTTTACCTCAGAAAGTTGTTGTTACCACAAATATAAATTCTGTTGCTAATGTTACAACAATACAAGCAATTAAGGTTTTGTGGGTGGGAATTGGTTGTAAGAGTGGAACTTCCCAAGACTTAATAGCAATAGCGATTGAAGAAACCTTTAAAAAAAATCAACTTGCTTTGAGTGCGATCGCAGGCATTGCTACTATTGACATTAAAGCTGATGAAATCGGTTTGCGAGAACTTTGTCATCAACGCAACTTGGCTTTGAAAACCTTTCCCGCAGATGTTTTGGCTTCTATTTCTATCCCCACGTCTTCTCCAGTTGTCGCACTCAAGACGGGAACTCCCAGTGTAGCTGAAGCCGCAGCCTTATTAGCAGCTAAGTGTCAAACTCTCCTCGTTGCGAAACAAATATTTAAATCAACCTCCAATCATGAAAATCTCTCCCGCTCTAATTTACAAGGTGCGGTAACAATAGCCGTTGCCCAAGCCCAAAAAGAATACATCTGACAAGTAAGTCAAGCTAATGATATAGATCCCCGACTTCTCAAAAAAGTCGGGAATCTCGGTGTGACAAAAAACAGTAATATTAGAAAGCTGCTTAGGCTCTGGTTCCTAAAGATATTTTATCTTTTTTACCTAATTCTACTCAATTACTCTCAGTAAATAATTAATAATGCTAGAAACGATCGCCAGCACAATTGAACCTAACAAAGCAGGCAAAAAGCCGCGAATTTCAAAACCATAAGTAGGAGTGAGAGCGCTTGCTAGCCAAAGTGTAAAGGCGTTGAGAACAAATGTAAACAACCCAAAAGTAATTAGGTTGATTGGCAACGTAAAAAGTATTAAAATCGGTCGAACGATCGCATTAACTAGCCCCAGAACAACAGCAGCAACCAGGGCTGTGACAAAAGTCTTAACTATAAAGCCAGGAACGAAATGAGCCGTAATCAGCAATGCGATCGCTGTCCCTAACCAAGTTAACAAAAAGTGTGGCATACGTTTTTTAAACTACATAGGGAAAATTTGCATTATCCACTCATAAAAAAACATTTTTGTAGTCAGGACTTCAGTCCTTATCTCATAATATAAGTACTAAAGTCCTAACTACAAATTTATCGCTTGTTAAAATTCTCTTTTTACCTACATCAATCTAATTTGGACTCGTAGATTAACATCTTATCGTTTAGGCAGACGATAAGATTATCGCATAGTTTTAAAAAGCCGTCGTTCTACGACGGGGCTTTAAACCCAATTTTTCGGTAATCTAGCGCGGTTGACTGCGACGCCGCATGATAACATCCCAAGTAGCACCACCAGCGACACCATCAGGCTCTAAACCATAGCGTTGTTGTGCAGCTTTCACCGCAGCTTCAGTGGATGCACCAAAATCTCCATCTGCATCACCATCTAAAAAACCAAGTCTTTTCAGTCTTTCTTGCAGTTTAACAACTTCAGGACCACGCATTCCTATCCGCAAAATCGGCATTCCCCCTGCGGTGTATTGAATAGTAGGCATTTGCCGAGTAGTTTGTCCAGAACTACTAGTTTGACGAGTGCGAGTAGTTTGTCCAGAACTGCTAATTTGACGAGTGCGAGTAGTTTCCCCAGAACTACTAGTTTGGTTGCGAGGAGTTTGTCTAGAAGTGCGAGTAGTTTCCCCAGAACTACTAGTTTGGTTGCGAGGAGTTTGTCTAGAAGTGCGAGTAGTTTCCCCAGAACTACTAGTTTGGTTGCGAGGAGTTTGTCTAGAAGTGCGAACAGTTTCCCCAGAACTACTAGTTTGGTTTTGAGGAGTTTGTCTAGAAGTGCGAACAGTTTCCCCAGAACCAGTGATTGAAGTAGTACGAACAATTTGCTCAGAACTAGAAGTTTGTCCAACCCCATTCGTTGAGGTAGTACGCAAAGTTTGCTCAGAACGATTAGTTGAAGTACCACTGGTGGGTGACGATCTGACAGTTGTTTGTGAGGTGCTTGTTGTTGCTCTGGGGCTAGACTGTTGTGGATCAGGAGTGGGAAACTTGGATGCAGGGTTCAAGGAAGCTGGGGAAGAAGCTACCGTTCCTTCACCAGGGAAAAGTCGTTGCCAAGTGTTACCATCAACAATGCTATCTGGAGCCAAACCCGCTGCTTGTTTAAATTCCGAAACAGCGTTGGCAGTCGTTTGGTTAAAGTTTCCATCGACTGTACCTGTGTAATAGCCCAAAAGTTTCAGCGCTCCTTGTAATTCAGAGACGCGCTCTCCTTGACTACCAAGTTTTAGGGTAGGACGATTGACGCTACCTCCCACAACTACTTGGGCAATTTCTGCTGGTGCTGCAAATGATCCTATGGCTGTTGAGCCAATTAGCACAGGTGTAGCAAAGCACAGAGGTAATAAATAAAACTTGCTGGCAGAAAAAAAATGAGATACGATTAATGCCTGTAAGTAGTTAGTTCTACTTACTGTCTGGCTGCCTTTCATAGAATTTACCCCCGGTTGATTCTGATGCTAATAGTACAGTGCCTTGGCTTTACAAAAAACCTACTTGAGTGCACTATTAATAGCTTCCTGTTGACCGACTAAGGATAAATAAGGTTCCCGTAAATATTGGTTAGCTGCTTCGATCGCATCTTTAACAGTTACACCGGCAATTAATTCCTGAAACAAGAAATCAAAATCAATTCCTAACCCCAAAATTTCATACCAGCCATATACTTGAGCAACTTGACCATTACTTTGTTTACCTAAAGCATACTGCCCCAGTATCTTATTTTTCGCCGCTTGAAGTGCGCTTTCTTCTAGTTGGTTGCTTGAGAGTAAATCTACTTCTGTCCGTAGTCCAGTTAAAGCGATGCTGGTATTTTCCGGCGCGGTTCCCATGTAAACTACAAATGAGGCAGGATGCAGTCTTGTGGGAAAAAATGCTGATACTTCGTAAGCTAAACCCCGCTTTTCGCGCAATTCCACAAACAAGCGACTAGAAAGCCCATTTCCCAAGTAGGTAGATAACAACTTCAACGCAGCATAATCGGGAGCAAGCACTGATGGTCCGAGATAACCCAGCATAATGACTGATTGCTGTGTTTGTTGCACTTTGAGTCTTTGCTGCGGTTCAACTTGAAGATCGGGAAAATCTACTATGGGGAGTGGTTCGGGTGGAGCTTGCCAATCTCCAAATATATTTTCTACTAAAGTAACTGCATCTTCTAGTGTGACTCGACCTGCAATACTAATTACTACATTATCTGGGCGAAAATATGTCTGATGATACTTGACTAAATCGGCACGAGTCAAGCTGCCCATAGTTGTTTCATCCCCCAGCACTGACATGGCATAGGGATGATTTTGATACATCACCTGCCGCAGTTGGTCAAAGGCAATGGTAAATGGTTGCTCTTTTTGAGAGCGAATATCTTGTAAAGCTAAACGGCGTTCTAATTCTACTTCAACTTCGGGAAAAGTAGGCGATCGCATAATTCGCCCCGCTAATCCCAAAATATCCCCAAAATCTGCGGTAACAGTCTTCAATGACACCAAAAAATAATCGGCAGCACTATCTGCACTCAAACCCGCGCCCATAGATTCTACATCTTCGGCGATTTGCAAGCTAGAAAGTCCATCGCATCCTTTTGTCAAGACTGTAGATAACAAATGCGCTAATCCTGACTGCTGTGGATTTTCGTTACAACTACCAGCACGAATAAAAATCCGCGCTGCAATGATATCAGCTGCGGGATTTTCTGCTACCAATAATACGATGCCATTGCTCAACACAGTCCGAGCGATGGGGGAGTGAGAAATAGAAGATTTTAGAGTTTGAGTCATTAGTCAAAAGTCAAGAGTCAAAAGTTAGGAGTGAGGAGTTAGGAGTGAGGAGTTAGGAATGAGGAATGAGGAGGCGCGAAGGCGCAAAGTCAAAAGCTAAAATTCATAAGTGATAACTCCGCTCCTCCCCTCCTCCCCTCCTCCCCTCCTCCTAACTTTTGATTAACAAGGTTTGAGTACCGTAACTGCATAATCGTGCGGCGAAAGATAATCTTTAGCTAATTGTTGCAGTTCTTGGGCATCAAATGACTGAATCTGCTGGGGATAGGTAACGGATAATTCAGCTTGGGCAATGGTGTTATAGTAGCCATAAAGCCCGGTGAGTTGATTTGGTGTTTCGGTAGAAAAGGCATATTCATTACATAGCAGTCTGCGGGTACGTGCCAGTTCAGCATCGCTAATTTCCAGATTCTGCAAATTTTCCAGGTGAGCGCAAATTAAAGATTCAACTTTTTCTAGTTCTTCTGGTTCTAACCAAGCGCTAATTGTAAATAAACTCGAATCTCGTTGAAGAGACAAATTAGCGCAAATTCCCTGCACTAATTGCAGTTCTTCTCGCAAATCGCGAACTAACCGCGAAGTGCGTCCTTGTGCTAGTAATACTGATAATAGATCTAAACCATAAGCACTGCGGAGTTTTTCGACTCCTGGTGCTGTCCATGCCATTGTTAACCGCGCTTGCTCTAAACGTGGTAAATGTAGTTCTTGACGACGAATACCGATAATTGCGGGTTCGGCGATCAATTCAAACTGCGGACAATCAGTGCGATCGCCAAAATTTTCAAAGGTGCGATTTACTAATTCTAAAGCTGGTTTTTCCCCAATTCCCCCCACCACAACCACTGTCATATTTTCTGGTTGATAGTGAGCACCATGAAAACAGCGCATTGCTTCTGCTGATTGCTGCATCAATTGTTGCTCAGTACCCAGCACCGAACGTCCGTAAGGGTGCTGCGGGTATACGCTTTGAATCAAAGATTGAAATCCCAGCCAATCGGGATCGTCTTGTGCTTGACGAATTTCCTCTAATACGACATCCCGCTCTCGCTCAAATTCCTCTTCGGGAATTGCAGCATTCAGCAACAGTTCCCCTAAATGAGGCAAAGTATCTTCTAGATATAAAGCAGCAGTGGTGAGAGTGTAATGAGCATAATCATAACTGGTAGCCGCATTAGTCACGCCACCTCTATTTTCAATATTCTCATCAAATACTCCGGGGGGTAGCGTCGCTGTACCTTTAAAAATCATATGCTCTAAAAAGTGCGCCATCCCGAACCACGGATTTGGCTCTCTTGTTGCACCAGCACGCACCCAAATATCAGCCACGACTACAGGGGTGGTAGCAATTTCCTGATGAATAAAGGTTACACCATTGTCTAGTTGAAAAACTGAGGCTGGAAACACCGTATTAATTAGCTGTTGTGACAATTTTTGCTGCTTTCACCAAAATTTAACGCAGTTTTAATTATTTTAACTTTTCTTGACATCTAAATTAGAATCAATTTATACAGATTTTTTGACAAAAGATAAAATTATTATTTAACTAAATTCTGCCCAGAAAAAATCAGTA